>CAJXFT010000005.1 GCA_913053235.1 uncultured Alphaproteobacteria bacterium | reverse complement strand
TTGACGATCTTAGGAAAATAATAAATTACGTGCCGAGCCGCCGCAGCGCCTGTAGCGGATCGCCGAGATCGCCGCCGTGGCGGGCCAGGGCGGCGTCGATGGCCTCGATCTTGCGCGCCAGGCCGGCATCGTCGACGCCGGTTCCCCGTCCCGCCCAATCGCCGCCGGCGCCGCCGAAAAGAGCCGCCGACAGCGCCGCCGCAATGGTGGTATTGCCGATCCCCATCTCGCCGAGGCAGACCAGGTCGGCGTCGCCGTCGAGCGCCGCCATGCCTTGCCGCCAGGCGGCCAGGCATTCGCCTTCCGCCATGGCGGCTTCCAGCGTGATGTCGCCGGTGGGCGCCTCGAGGGCGAGCGGAATGACCTTGAGAGAAGCGCCGAGCCAGCCGCTCAACTGATTGATGGCGGCGCCGCCGGCGGCGAAATTGGCCACCATCTGCGCCGTTACGTCGCTCGGATAGGCCGAGATGCCACGCGCCGCGATGCCGTGATTGGCGGCGAAAACGATGATCTGAACATGCTCGGCGCGGGGCGGGTGGCGGCCCTGCCAGGCGGCCAGCCATTCGGCGATCTCCTCCAACCTGCCGAGCGCGCCGGCCGGCTTGGTGAGAATGGCCTGGCGCGCGCGCGCCGCTTGCAGGGCGCCGGCGTCGGCGGGCGGCGCATTTTCTATGAGCCGGTGCAGGTCCGACAGGGATTGAGGAGCGTCATTCACACCCTTTGCCTTTTCATTGCGTTCATTGCGACAAGTGCGTGCGTGCTTGGCGCCCCGCCCCGGCTGCCCTATAACCGGTGGCGAGGATTCCCATACAACAAGCTCGGAGGCAAGGGGGAATGCCTTTCGAATCGGAGCCCGAGGGCAGGTTTGAGCGCCGCATCTTTTTCTCGGCGCGTGCCTGGTGGCAGGATATCGGCAACGCGCTCAGATTTCTGACGCGCCTGCCGTTGCCGCGCGCGCCGGCGCCGGCTGAGCCCGATTTTCTCGATGAGGCCGGAGAGGAAGAGCACGAGGCGCCTCAGCCGCGGCCGCTCGGCCGCGCCGTTCGCGCTTTTCCCCTGGTCGGCGCCCTCTTGGGCATCGCCGCCGGCTTTGCCTTCGCCATCGCCACCGCCATCGGCCTGCCCGACCTGGTGGCCGGGGTTGTCGCGGTCGCCATCCTCGCGCTGATGACGGGAGCCCTGCACGAGGATGGCCTGGCGGATATGGCCGATGGTTTTGGCGGTGGGCAAACGGCCGACAAGAAACTCGCCATCATGCGCGACAGCCGCATCGGCGCTTATGGGGTTATCGCGCTGGTCGCGGTGCTGGCGGCGAAGGTCGGCGCGCTGGCCGATCTCGATGATATCGGCGTCGTGATGTCGGGGCTGATTTGCGCCGCCGCCGCGTCGCGCGCCGCCATGCCGGCGATGATGCGCTGGCTGCCGGCGGCGCGCCAGGATGGCCTCGGCGCCGGGGCCGGCCGCCCCGACGCCGCGCATGTCTGGACCGCCATCGCCATCGCCGTCCTGCTCGCGCTCGTGCTGCTCACCTGGTCGGGGCTGGTGGCGCTCATCATCGGCGCGCTCGGCGCCGTCGCCGTCGGGCTCTTGGCGCGGCGCCAGATCGGCGGCCATACCGGCGACGTGCTGGGTGGCACCCAGCAGATTTGTGAACTTGTTTTTCTTCTCGCATTGGCGGCAATCCGATGAGCCGATTGAACGATCTTACGGTCACCAGCTGGTGGTGGGTGCGCCACGCGCCTGTCACCAGCCATCAGGGCCGGCTCTACGGCCAGACCGACGTGCCGGCCAATACCGAGGATAAAGCGGCCTTCGAAGGCCTGGCGGCGCAATTGCCGAAAGGCGCGCTGTGGGTGGCCAGCCATCTCAAGCGCACCCACCAGACCGCCGCCGCCATCGTCGAGGCCGGCCATGCGGCGCCGCCGCCGCTGATCGAGGAAGATCTCGCCGAGCAGAGTTTCGGCGATTGGCAGGGTCTCACCTACGCCGAGGTCGCGGCCGACCGGGCTGGGGCGGATCATCCGTTCTGGATCGCGCCGGCGGATTTCTCGGCGCCGGGCGGCGAGAGTTTCGCCACCGTCATGGCGCGCGTGTCGAAAACCGTCAGCCGCCTGAGTGCGCAACATGCCGGGCGCGATATCGTCGCCGTCGCGCATGGCGGCTCGATCCGCGCGGCGCTTGGCCACGCCCTCGGCATCACGCCGCATCAGGCGCTTTCCTTCACCACCGACAATCTTTCGATCACCCGGATCGACTGTTTTCACGACGCCGGCGGGGCCATGGATTGGTGCGTCGTCGGCGTCAATCTGCCGCCTAGCATTGGCTCGCCGCATGGGGTAGTTTTCCCACCAAGACGCTGAGTCAGGGAAGCCGGTGACGCGCCCCATCCGGAGCGCCAGTCCGGCGCTGCCCCCGCAACTGTAAGCGGCGAGGCGGCCCCCTTCGTTGCGCAACGCGTTGCGCGCGCGCCACTGGTGGTGAAAACCGCCGGGAAGGCGGGGAGCCGGCCTTTGACCCCAAGCCAGGAGACCTCCTTGGCGTCGCCCCGGAACGGTCCTCGGAGGGAGGATGATGCCGCTTTCGACGGATACGGCACGGACGATATTGGTGATCGGCGGTGCGCGCTCGGGCAAGAGCCGCTACGCCGAAGAGCTGTTGGCCGGGCATGGTGGAACGCGCACCTATATCGCCACCGCCGAGGCCGGTGACGCCGAGATGGCGGCGCGCATCGCCGAGCACCGGGCGCGCCGCGGCGCCGGCTGGCGGACGGTCGAGCAGCCGCTCGATCTGGTGGCGGCGCTCGAGGCCCATTGCCGACCCAAGGGCGCCGTGCTGGTCGATTGCCTGACCCTCTGGCTGAGCAATCTGATGGCCGCCTCGCGCGATATCGCGGCCGAAACCAGCCGCCTGGCGGGCGCCCTGCCGGGCCTTGAGGGGCGCGCGGTCCTGGTGTCGAACGAGGTCGGCCTCGGCATCGTTCCCGAAACCGCATTGGCGCGCGAATTCCGCGATCATGCCGGGCGGCTCAATCAGGCGGTCGCCCAAGCCGCCGACGAGGCGGTGTTCATCGCCGCCGGCCTGCCGATGCGGCTGAAGCCATGAGCGAAGCGGAACTTCGCATCGTCAGCCTGCTGCCGAGCGCCAGCGAAATCGTCGCGGCGTTGGGTCTGGCCGAGCGGCTGGTCGGCCGTTCGCACGAATGCGATTGGCCGCCCGAGGTGAAAGAGCTTCCCGTCTGCACCCGCCCGCGCCTGGCGCTGGACGGAAGCAGCGCCGAAATCGACCGCCAGGTATCGCGGTTCGCGGCGCGCGCACTCAGCATCCACGAGCTTGATATGGACGTGTTGCGCAGCCTCCGCCCGACCCACATCGTGACCCAGGATCAATGCGAGGTCTGCGCCGTCAGCCTTTCCGATGTCGAGGCGGCGCTCGGCGAAGACTTGGGCGGGGCGGTCGAAATCGTCTCGCTCAGCCCGATGCGCCTCGGCCAGGTGTGGGCCAGCATCCGCCAGGCCGGCACCGCGCTCGGCACCGACGCCGATGAATATTGCCGTTCCCTGACCAGGCGCATCGCGCGCATCGCGGCGCATGGCATGGAAGCGCCGGCGGCGGCGCCGACAGTCGCCACCATCGAGTGGTGCGATCCGCTGATGGCGGCGGGAAACTGGCTGCCCGAGCTCGTCGCCATCGCCGGCGGCAACAACCTGTTCGGCGACGCCGGCCATCATTCGCCGCGCCTTGAATTTGCCGATCTCCGCGCCGCCGAGCCCGATTTCCTGGTCTTCATGCCGTGCGGCTACGGTCTGGCGAAAACCGCTGAAGAGGCTGAGCGCCTGCTGCAGGGTGCCGCCTGGGCGGCGCTGCCGGCGGTCTGCGAAGGCCGCGCCTTCGCCGTCGACGGCAACGCCTATTTCAACCGGCCGGGGCCGAGGCTGGTCGAATCGGCGGAAATACTGGCCGAGATATTGCGCCCGGAAATCCACGATTTCGGCCATCGGGGAGCCGCTTGGCGGCGCCTCGGCGAAGGCGGAAAGGGGCAGGCATGACAGGCCGAAAAATTCCCACCACCGTCATCACCGGCTTTCTCGGTGCCGGAAAGACCAGCCTGATCCGCCATGTCCTGGCGACCGCGAACGGCCGGCGCGTGGCGCTCATCATCAATGAGTTCGGCGATCTCGGCATCGACGAATCTTTGTTGCGCGGCTGCGGAGACGTGGGTTGCGCCGAGGGTGAAATCGTCGAGCTCGCCAATGGCTGTATCTGCTGCACCGTGGCCGATGATTTCGTGCCCACCATCGAGGCGCTGCTGGCGCGTAACCCGGAGCCCGAGCATATCGTCATCGAAACCTCCGGCCTGGCCCTGCCCAAGCCGCTCGTCGCCGCCTTCAATTGGCCGGAAATCCGCAACCGGGTGACGGTCGACGGCGTCGTCGCGGTGGTCGACGGCCCGGCGCTCCTGAACGGCCGCTTTGCCGCCGACCCGGTGGCGCTCGAGGCCCAGCGCCAGGCCGACGCGGCGCTCGATCACGAGAGCCCGCTGGAAGAGGTGTTCGAGGATCAACTGGCCTGCGCCGATCTGGTGGTGCTCAACAAGGTCGACCAGTTGAATGAGGAGGAACGCGCGCGCGGGCGCGCGATGGTCGCCGGAGAACTGCGACCGGGCGTGAAATTGGTCGCCGCCGAACAGGCCCGCATCGACGCCGATATCCTGCTCGGGCTGGCCGCCGCCGCCGAGGGTGATCTGGCGGCGCGCCCCTCGCACCACGACGCCTTCGAGGGCGAGCATGATCATGACGAGTTCGACAGCTTCATCGTCAGCCTCGGCCCGGTGGCCGATCCCGAAGCGCTCGAAGCGCGCCTGATTTCCGCCATCGAGGCGCATGATATCCTGCGCATCAAGGGCTTTGTCGACGTGCCGGGCAAGCGCCGGCGCCATGTCGTTCAGGCGGTCGGCGCCCGTGTCGGGCGCTATTTCGACCGCGATTGGGGCGCCGATGAGGCGCGCCAAAGCCGCCTCGTGGTGATCGGCCTGAGCCCCCTTGACCGCGCCGCCATCGGCGCCGCGTTGTCGGCCTAGGATTATGCATCTTCTCGCGGCACAACCGGGCGGCATCAATGATGGCAATGAGGCGGTCGATCTCGGCCAGAGCCCGGGCGATATCGTCTTCGCCTCCGCCGCCGACACGGAGCTTGCCTGCCTGGCGCGGGCGCAAGCCTCACTCGGCCAGGCCGCGCCGAGTCTCCGCCTCGCCAATCTGATGAATCTCGGCCACAATCTGTCGGTCGATAATTGGCTCGAGGCGACGGTCTCCGGTGCCCGCCTGGTGGTCGTGCGCATCCTCGGCGGTGAGAGCTACTGGCCGTATGGCGTCGAGCGGCTGAGCGAGTTGTGCCGCGACAAAAATATCAAGCTCGCCCTGCTGCCCGGCGACGACAAGCCGGACGGCGAACTGGCGCGCCGCGCCACCGTGGCGCCGGAAGCCAATGACAGGCTGTGGCGCTATTTCCTCCATGGCGGCCTCGAGAACGCCACCGAATGTCTGCGCTATTGCGCCGATCTGATTGGCGACACCACGGCGTGGCGCGAGCCGGCACCTCTCGCCCGTGCCGGGCTCTACCAGCCAGGCGCGGAACGCATCGATTTGGATGACATCGTGGTGGCGCGCGCACGGGAAGACCGTCCGCTCGCCCTGCTGCTGTTTTACCGCGCCCTGGTACAGGCGGCGGATACGGCGCCGATCGACGATTTGATCGCGGCTCTGGAGACACGGGGGCTCTCCGCCGTCGGTCTCTTCGTATCGAGTTTAAAAGACCCGCCCTCGGCGCGCTTCACCGAAAGCGTGCTCGACGCGTCCAGGCCCGACATCATCCTCAACGCCACCGGCTTCTCGGTGTCGCGCCCCGGCGCCGCCGCGCCGAGCCCGCTCGACCGCTCGGGCGCGCCGGTTTTGCAGGTGGTGCTGGCCGGCGGCACCGAAGCCGCCTGGGCGGCGGGCACGCGCGGGCTCTCGGCGCGCGATATCGCCATGAATGTGGCGCTGCCGGAAACCGATGGGCGCATCCTCAGCCGCACCGTCTCGTTCAAGAGCGAGCGCCGTTTCGATGCGGCGACCGAGTGCGGCATCACCGCTCATACGCCGCGCCGCGACCGCATCCACTTCACCGCCGAGCTGGCGGGTAACTGGGCGCGCCTGGCGCGCACGGCGGCTGGCGAACGCCGCGTCTGTCTGGTGCTCGCCAATTATCCCAACAAGGACGGCCGCATCGGCAACGGCGTCGGCCTCGACACGCCGGAAAGCGCCGTGCGCCTGCTCGCCGCCATGCAAGAGGAAGGTTATGCGCTGGACGCACTGCCGGGTGACGGCGCCGCCCTGATGGCGGCGCTACAGGCGGGCCCGACCAATGCCGGGGCGGCTGACGCCAAACCGTTGGGCGGCGCGCGCTTCACCCTCGACGCGTATCGGAAATTTCTTGCCGATTTGGACGCCTCGGCAAAGACCCTTGTCAGCGAACGTTGGGGCGCGCCGGAGGCCGATCCGTTTTTCCGCCCGGACCAGGATTGCTTTGTCCTGCCGGTGCTCTCTTTCGGCAATGTCGCCGTGGCGATCCAGCCGGCGCGCGGCTACAACATCGATCCCGCCGCCAGTTACCACGATCCGGACCTGCCGCCGCCGCATGGCTATCTCGCCTTTTATGCCTGGCTGCGCCGCGCTTTCGACGCCCATGCGGTGCTCCATCTCGGCAAGCATGGCAACCTCGAATGGCTGCCGGGCAAGGCGCTGGCGCTTTCCGCCGCCTGTTTCCCGGAAGCGGCGCTCGGCGCGCTGCCGAATATCTACCCGTTCATCGTCAACGATCCGGGCGAGGGCAGCCAGGCCAAGCGGCGCTCGGCGGCGGTGATCGTCGATCATCTGACGCCGCCCCTGACACGCGCCGAGAGCTACGGGCCGCTGCGCGAATTGGAAGCTTTGGTCGATGAATATTACGAGGCCAGCCAGCTCGACCCGCGCCGCTGCGCGCCCCTGGCCGAGCGCATCCTCGAGCTGGCGCGGAGCGAAGGCCTGGATATGGATTGCGGCATCGCGCCCGAGGACGGCCGCGCCGCCGCCCTGACCAAGCTCGACGCCTATATGTGCGAGCTCAAGGAAATGCAGATCAGGGACGGCTTGCATATTTTCGGCGCCGCGCCGCAGGGCCGGCTGCGCCGCGATCTGCTGCTGGCGCTGGCCAGGAGCCCGCGCGGCACCGGTGATGGCGAGGCTTCCCTGACGCGCGCCCTGGCCGCCGATCTCGGTCTCGATTTCGACCCCCTCGACTGCGACATGGCGGTGCCCTGGACGGGTGCCCGCCCGGCCGCGCTAACGGCTGCCGATGCGTGGCGCAGCCATGGCGACAGCGTCGAGCGCCTGGAAGCCTTGGCGGCGGCGCTGATCGCCAGCGAGCGCACGGCGGACGCGGATTGGGTGCGCAGTGCCGCCGTCTTGCGCGAGGTGCACGAACGCATCGCGCCGGCCCTCGATGCCAGCGGGGCGAGCGAAATGGCCGGCGTGGCGCGCGGCCTGGCCGGGCGCTTCGTGGCGCCCGGGCCGTCCGGCGCGCCGAGCCGCGGGCGGCCCGAGGTTCTCCCCACGGGGCGCAATTTCTATTCGCTCGACAGCCGCGCCGTGCCGACGCCGACGGCCTGGCAACTGGGCTGGAAATCGGCCCAGCGCCTGGTCGAATATCACGCCCAGCGCCATGGCGACTGGCCGCGGCGCATGGCGCTCAGCGCCTGGGGCACCTCCAACATGCGCACCGGCGGCGACGATATCGCCCAGGCCCTGGCGTTGATGGGGGTAAGACCGCGTTGGGAAGGTGCGAGCGGGCGCGTGATCGGCTTCGAAATCATGCCGCTGACGCTGATCGACCGCCCGCGCGTTGACGTCACCCTGCGCATCTCCGGGTTTTTCCGCGACGCCTTTCCCGCCCTGATCGATCTTTTCGATTCGGCGGTGCGCGCCGTCGCGGCGCTCGATGAAAGCGAGGAAGACAATCCGCTGGCCGCCGAAGTGATGCGTGAAGCATCCGCGTTGGTTGCCGCCGGTGAATCTCCCGACGGCGCGGCGCGGCGCGCCGCCGGGCGCGTGTTCGGCTCCAAGCCGGGTGCTTACGGCGCCGGATTGCAGGCCCTGATCGATTCGGGCGGCTGGCAGGGAGCGGAGGATTTGGCCGATGCCTATCTCGCCTGGGGCGGCTGGGCTTACGGCGCCGGTGCCGAGGGCGTCGCCGGGCGCGCCGATTTCGAACGCCGCCTCGGCGCCGTCGAGGCGGTGGTGCACAACCAGGACAACCGCGAGCATGATCTCCTCGACAGCGACGATTATTATCAGTTCGAGGGCGGCCTCGCGGCGGCGGTGACGGCGCTCTCGGGGCGCGCGCCGGCGAGCTATCACAACGACCATTCGCTGCCCGAGAACCCGAAAATCCGCAGCCTCGAAGATGAGATCGGCCGCGTCGTGCGGGCCCGGGCGGTCAATCCCAAATGGCTCGCCGGGGTGATGCGGCACGGTTATAAGGGCGCCTTCGAAATCGCCGCCACGGTCGATTATTTGTTCGCCTTCGCGGCGACCACGGGCGCCGTCAAGGATCACCATTTCGACGCCGTTTTCGACGCCTATATCGCCGACGATAAAGTGCGCGAGTTCATGGCCGAAGCCAATCCGGCGGCGCTGGCGGAGATGGCGGCGCGGCTCGCCGAGGCGCTGCGCCGCGATCTCTGGAAGCCGCGCTCCAACCGCGCGCATGACCTGCTCGCCAGCCTCGGCCGGGCGCCATACGGGGAGGCGGCGCAATGAGCGCGAAAAAACAGATGAGCGAAGCCGAGCGCGACAGCCATCACGCCGAGCGCATGGCCAAGCGCAAGGCCGCGCGCGATCGCATGCTGGCCAGCAAGACCGAGGAAAAAGGCCTGCTGATGGTCCATACCGGCAAGGGCAAGGGCAAATCGACGGCGGCGTTCGGCCTCGCCATGCGCGCCATGGGCAACGACATGCGCGTCGGCGTGGTGCAGTTCGTCAAGGGCAAGTGGCAAACCGGCGAGCGCGCCATTTTGGAACATTTTCCCGAGCGCGTGACGATCCGCACCATGGGCGAGGGCTTTACCTGGGACACCCAGGACCGCCAGCGCGACATCGCCGCCGCCAAGGCGGCGTGGCGGACGGCGCGCGAAATGCTGGCCGATGACAGCTACGATCTGATCGTCCTGGACGAGCTCAACATCGTGCTGCGTTACGATTATCTGCCGCTGGCGGAGGTCGTGCGCGAGCTCGAAGGCCGGCGCGACGGCCTGCATGTCGTCGTCACCGGGCGCAACGCCAAGCAGGAACTGATCGAGGCCGCCGATATGGTGACCGAGATGAGCGAGATCAAACATCATTTCAAGGCCGGCGTGAAAGCGCAGACCGGGATCGAGTTTTGAGGCGCTGATGGCGGCACGCACCCCTTCGCTGATGCTTCAAGGCACCGGCTCCCATGTCGGCAAATCGCTGCTCGTCGCCGGGCTCTGCCGCGCCTATGCAAAGCGCGGCCTCAAAGTGCGCCCGTTCAAGGCGCAGAACATGTCGAACAATGCGGCGGTGACGGAAAGCGGCGCCGAGATCGGCCGCGCCCAGGCCCTGCAGGCGCGCGCCGCCGGCGTTCCGCCATCCAGCGATATGAACCCGGTGCTGCTCAAGCCGGAAAGCGAGACCGGCGCCCAGATCATCATCCATGGCAGGCTCAGCGGCAAGGCCGATGCGCGCGCCTATCACGAACTGAAACCCGGCCTCATGCCGGCCGTGCTGGAGAGTTTTGCGCGCCTCTCGAGCGAAGCCGATCTGGTGCTGGCGGAAGGCGCCGGCAGCCCGGCCGAAGTCAATCTCCGGCGCGGCGATATCGCCAATATGGGTTTTGCCCTGGCGGCGCGGGTGCCGGTGCTGCTGGTCGGCGATATCGAGCGCGGCGGCGTCATCGCCAGCCTGATCGGCACCGCTTCGCTACTCGAAGCCGACGAACGGGCGCTGGTGAAGGGCTGCATCATCAACAAGTTTCGCGGCGACCCCAGCCTTTTCGACGATGCGATTCCGGTCATCGAAGAGGGCCTGGGCGCGCCCTGCCTCGGCATCGTGCCCTATTTCGAGGCCGCGGGCCTGTTGCCGGCTGAGGATGCGGTGGGCCTCGACGGCGCGGCGACGCGGCTCGCTCCCGGCAGCGGGCGGCGCATCCGCATAGCCGTGCCGCGCCTGGCGAGGATCGCCAATTTCGACGATCTCGATCCGTTGCGCGCCGAGCCCGATGTCGATCTGACGATCACCGAGCCCGGCCGGGCGCTGCCGGGCGATGCAGATCTGGTGCTGCTGCCGGGCTCCAAATCGACGCGCGCCGACCTCGCATATCTGCGCGCGCAGGGCTGGGATATCGATATAAGCGCGCATCTCCGGCGCGGCGGCAGCCTGCTCGGCCTCTGTGGCGGCTATCAGATGCTCGGCCGTACAATCGCCGATCCGGATGGCGTCGAGGGCGGCGCCGGCTCGTCCGAGGGGCTCGGCCATTTGGATGTCGCAACCGAACTGGCCGGAGAGAAGCGCCTCGAGGCGGTGAGCGGGCGCGAGCTCGAAAGCGGCGAAGCGGTCAGCGGCTATGAAATGCATATGGGCGCCACCGAAGGGCCGGGCCGGGCGCGGCCGCTGCTCGAACTGGCGCATGGCCCGGAAGGTGCGCGCTCCATGGACGGCAAGGTCGCGGGCAGTTATGTCCACGACCTGTTCGCCGCCGATGGCTTCCGCCACGCCTTTCTGAGCCGCCTCGCCGAGCGCCAACGCGGCGTCATGGATTGGGATTCAAGCGTCGAACGGACGCTCGACGCGCTGGCCCGCCATCTCGAAGATGCGCTCGATCTCGACCGCCTGTTGGAGATTGCCCGTGACCGCTGAAATCAATTCAGATCGCCTGGATCAGAAGCGCGATCAGCGCCACCAGCCCGGCCGCCAGAAAACACGCCACGGCAAAGAGCGCCAGCATGCGGCGGATATCGCCGAGCGTGGCGCGGGCGCGCCCGTCGCCGAGCCACGTATCCTTGGCCTCGCCGCCGGCATAGCGCATCGGCCCGAGCAGCGCCAGATCGAGCGCCCCGGCGCTCGCCGCTTCCGGCCAGCCGGCATTGGGCGAGACATGTTTGCCGGCGTCTCTGAACATGACGCGGAGCGCTCCAATCGGCGCGGCGCCCGGCACGAAGATCGCGGCCAGGGTGATGAGGGTGCCGGATATGCGCGCCGGCAGCCAGTTCAGCGCGTCGTCGAGGCGCGCCGCGACCATGCCGAACGCCGCGTAACGCTCGCTCCTATGGCCGATCATGCTGTCCATGGTGTTGACCGCCTTGTAGGCCATGAGGCCGGGCAGGCCGAGCAGCAGGTACCAGAAAATCGGTGCGATGACGCCGTCGGAATAGCTTTCGGCGCAGCTTTCGATGGCGGCGCGGGCGACGCCATGTTGGTCCAGTTCGGTGGTCTCGCGGCCGACGATGCGCGCGACCGCCTTGCGCCCGTCCACCACGCCGCCCTGCTTGAGGGCACGGATGACGCGAATGCCGTGGCTGACCATGCCGCGCTGGGCGATGAGCAGGCTCACCAGGGCGAACTCGGCAACCCAGCCAAAGGGCAGGGCGCCGACATAGGCGGCCAGCGCCCATCCCGCCAGGACGCTCAAGCTGGCGATTGCGAGCACGGCCAGGAAGCCGCGTATGGCGCGCTCGCCGGCGCTCCGTTTGGCACGGTTGAGGCGGGCCTCGAGAAACGCCGTGGCGGCGCCCATCAGGCGCACCGGATGGGGCAGCCAGCGCGGATCGCCGATCAGCCAGTCGAGACCGAGCGCGATCAGCAACAATATGGCGCCGCCCGGCCCCGCCGCCCAATCGAGGCCGGCGAGCGAGGGCAGGCGCCAGATACCCCAAATATCCGTCGCGAATTCCATCGCTGCCGAGCATGGGTGCGAGATGACGAACCGTCAACGCAACAAAGAAAAGAGCGATGTTATGAGTGATCCCGCCATTCTGTTATGCGGCCATGGCAGCCGCGACGTCGAGGCGATCTCCGAATTCGAGGCGCTGGCCGGGCATATCTCGCGCCATCTGCCGGAACGCCGGGTGATGCATGGCTTCCTCGAATTCGCGCGCCCGACCATCGGCGAGCGGCTCGACGATCTGCGCGCCGCCGGTGCGCGCGACGTCCTCGCGGTGCCCGGCATGCTGTTCGCCGCCGGCCACGCCAAGAACGATATTCCCTCCGTGCTCAACGATTACGCCGCCCGCCATGACGGCTTCTCGATCCGCTATGGCCGTGAACTGGCGATCGACCTCAAGCTGCTGAGCGCCGCGCGCGAGCGCATTGCCACAGCCGAAGCCGAAGCTGGCGATACAATTTCCCGCGCCGACACCATGCTCGTCGTGGTCGGCCGCGGCACCAACGATCCGGACGCCAATTCCAACGTCTCCAAGGTTGCCCGCATGCTGTGGGAAGGCATGGGTTTCGGCTGGACCGAGACCTGCTATTCCGGCGTTGCCCAGCCGCTGGTGGCGGATGCGCTTCAGCGCGTTGTCCGCCTCGGCTTCAAGCGCATCATCGTCTTTCCCTATTTTCTCTTCACCGGCGTTTTGGTGAAGCGCATCTATAGCGCCGCCGACGCATTGGCCGCTGAACATGCGGAAGTCGAGGTCATCAAGGCGAGCTATCTCAACGATCATCCGCTGGTCATCGATTCCTTTCTTGAGCGCCTCGAAGAGATTCCGCGCGGCGACAATCTGATGAATTGCCAATTGTGCAAATACCGCGAGCAGATCATCGGCTATGAAAAGGATCGGGGCGCGGCGCAGGTCGGCCACCATCATCATGTCGAAGGCATCGGCACCGACGCCGACCATGGCCATGATCATGGCCATGATCACGCGCATGGCGATCACCGGCATGATCATGAATGACTATGTACGCGATCCGGCGGAGATCACGCGGCTGTCCTTCGCCGCGATCCGGCGCGAGGCCGATCTCTCAGCCGTGCCGGAGGATATCATGCCGCTGGCGCTCAGAATGATTCACGCCTGCGGCATGGTCGACCTGCCCGCCGATCTGGCTTTTTCTCCGGGCGCCGGAAGCGCCGGCCGGGCGGCGCTGGCGGTGGGCGCGCCGATTCTCACGGATGTCGAAATGGTCGCGCATGGCATCGCCCAGCGGCGCCTTGCGGCGGCGAACGAGGTGATCTGCATGCTCGGCGAGGCGGGCGTATCGGAGCGCGCCCGCGCGATGGGCATGACGCGCTCGGCGGCGGCGGTCGAGCTTTGGGCGCCTAAGCTGGCCGGCGCCGTCATCGCCATCGGCAACGCGCCGACGGCGCTGTTCCGATTGTTGGAATTGTTGGCCGAGCAAGCGGCGCGCCCGGCCCTGGTGATCGCCACGCCGCCGGGCTTCATCGGCGCAGAGGAATCGAAACAGGCATTGATCGAAAATGATTTCGCCGTGCCTTATGTTGTGCTGCGCGGCCGGCGCGGCGGCAGCGCGCTCGCCGCCGCCGCCGTCAACGCGCTGATAATCGAGGAGGATGTGGCATGACCGCGAATACGCCCTGGCTCAGCGTCATCGGGCTCGGCGAAGACGGCATCGAAGCCCTGCCGGCGGCCGCGCGCGCCCTGGTGGAGGGTGCCGAAGTGCTGCTCGGCGGCGCCCGCCATCTCGCCATGATCCCGGACAACGGCGCCGAGCGCCTGACCTGGCGGACGCCGCTCATCGACACGATGGCCGATATCGAGGCCCATCGCGGCAAGCGCTTCACCGCGCTGGCGACTGGCGATCCCATGCATTACGGCATCGGCGTGACGCTGGCACGCCATTTCGCGCCCGACGAGATGCTGATCCTGCCCGGCGCCGGGGCGCTCGGCCTGGTCTCCGCGCGCATGGCCTGGCCGGTCGCGGATGTCGAGTGTCTCACGCTGCATGGCCGCCCGCTCGAGACCTTGCGCGCTTATCTGGCGCCCGGCCAGCGGCTGGTGATCCTCTCGCATGACGGAAGCACGCCGGCCGCCGTCGCCGCCGAGCTCGCGGCGAGCGGCTACGGCAGCAGCGAGATCAGCGTCTTCGAGCATATGGGCGGCGAAAAAGAACGCCGGCTCGATGGCCGCGCCGATGATTGGCCCGAGCAACGGATCGCCGATCTCAACAGCATCGCCGTCGACTGCCGGGGCGGCCGCCGCGCCAAGCGTTATTTCGGCGCCCCGGGCTTGCGCGACAAGATATTCGAAAATGACGGCCAGCTCACCAAGCGCGAGGTGCGGGCGCTCGTCTCGAGCGCGCTGGCGCCGTCACCCGGCGCGCTCCTTTGGGATGTTGGCGCCGGCGCCGGCTCGGTCGCCATCGAGTGGATGCTGGGCGCGCGCGGCTCGCAAGCCATCGCCATCGAGCGCGATGCCGAGCGGGTGGCGCGCATCGCGCGTAACGCCTTGGCGCTCGGCGTGCCCGGCCTCAAACCGCTGCACGGCGAGGCGCCTGACGCGACGGAACTGTTGCCGCCGCCCGACGCCATATTTATCGGCGGCGGCCTGGCCGTGCCGGGAATGGTCGAGACCTGCTGGGCGCGCCTCAAGCCGGGCGGGCGGCTGGTCGCCAACGCCGTCAGCCTCGAAAGCGAAGCGCTCTTGTCGCGCTGGCGCGAAGAACTCGGCGGCACCGTGGTGCGCATCAATATTTCGCGCGCCAAGGGCGTCGGTGAGCGCACCCTGTGGCGCCCGCTGACGCCGGTGACGCAATGGGCGGCGGTCAAGGATTGATGGATGGGTGACGGCACCGCCCCGCGCGGCACATTATACGGCCTCGGCGTCGGGCCGGGCGATCCCGAACTGCTGACGCTGAAGGCGCTACGCATCCTGCGCGCAGCTCCGGTGCTGGCCTATCCGGCGCCGCCCAAAGGCGAAAGCATGGCGCGCGCCATCGCCGCGCCGCACCTGCCGGGCGGGCAGATCGAAATCGTTATCCGCATGCCGCTCGACGCGGCGCGCTTTCCGGCCGAGGAGATTTACGCCGCCGCCGCGCGCGATATCGCCGAACATCTCGAGGCCGGGCGCGACGTCGCGGCTTTGTGCGAGGGCGATCCCTTTTTCTACGGCTCCTTCATGTATCTCTTTGGACGCTTGGCGCCCGCGCACAGCGTCGAGGTGGTGCCCGGAGTTTCCTCGCCGATGGCCTGCGCGGCGGCGTTGGGCGCGCCGCTGGCCGCGCGCAACGACGTGCTCTCCGTGTTACCCGCGCCGCTCGATGAGGATCTCCTGAAGGCGCGGCTTGCCGAGTGCGACGCGGCGGCGATCGTCAAGGTCGGGCGCCATATCGCCAAGGTGCGCCGCGTGCTGCGAGAGCTCGGCCTGGAGGCGCGGGCGCGCTATATCGAGCGCGCCGGCCTCGCCGCCGAGCGCATCCTGCCGCTTGCCGAGGCCGCCGATCCGGCGCCCTATTTCTCCATGGTGCTGGTGCACCGGCGCGGCGAGGCCTGGGCGTGAGCGCCACCGAGCCGGCGCCCGCCGTCATCCTGCTCGGGCCATCGGGGCTGGCGACAGCAAGGCGCGCCGTGGCGGCGCTTCCGGGGGCGGAGCTGCATGGTTTTGCCAGGCGGGTCGAACAGGCGGATGTGCGCTTCGACGATACCGCCGGGCATCTGGCGGCTTTGTTTCTCGCCGGGCGCCCGCTCATCGTGCTCGCCGCCGCCGGCATCGTCATTCGCATCCTGGCGCCCTATCTCGGCGACAAGAAAAACGAGCCGCCGGTCATCGCGCTCGCCGAGGACGGCAGCCACGCGGTGCCGCTCCTCGGCGGCCACCGGGGCGCCAACCGCATCGCCGCCCAACTCGCCGAGGCGCTCGGCGGCGCGGCGGCGATCACCACGGCGGGCGAGCTCGGCCTCGGCTTCGCCCTCGACGATCCGCCCGAGGGCTGGCGCGTCGAGCCCGGCGAGGATGTGAAAAATGTGACGGCGGCGTTGCTCGCCGGCGATCCGGTGGCGCTCGTGGATCCGCATGAACTGGCCGATTGGCTGCGCGGTGGGCCGGCGCGCTTCGATTCCGGCGCGGCGCTGAAAATTACGGTATCCGATATGGCCGAGGCGGCGGACGATATCACGCTGCGCCCGCAAACATTGGCCGTCGGCATCGGCTGCGAGCGCGGCGCCGAGGCGGCGGAAGTGGCGGCGCTGTTGGATCAAGTGCTCGGCGCCGCCGGCCTCAGCCTGCTTGCCGTCGCCTGCCTGGCCTCGCTCGACGTCAAGATGGACGAGCCCGCCTTGCGCATGCTGGCGGCGGAGATGAACCTGGCGCTGCGTTTTTTCGACGCCGCCTGCCTCGAGCGCGAGACGCCGCGCCTCGCCAACCCTTCCGATTCTGTCTTTCGCGCCGTCGGCTGCCACGGCGTCGCCGAAGCGGCGGCGTTGGCTTGCGCCGGCGCGGGCGGCGAACTGATCGTGACCAAAACCAAATCGGCGCGGGCGACCTGCGCCGTGGCGAGAGCGCCCACCATCATCCGCCCGCATCTGCTCGGGCGCGGCCTCGGGCGGCTCTGGATCGTCGGCCTCGGGCCGGGCGCTTCCGCCTGGCGCACGCCAGCGGCCAGCGCGGTGCTGGCGCGGGCCAGCGATGTCGTCGGCTTCAGCGGCTATCTCGACCTCGCCGGGCCGCTGCCCGGAGACAAGCGGCGGCATGAATTTGCCATCGGCGAAGAGGAGGCGCGCGTGCGCGCCGCCCTCGACCTGGCGGCGGATGGCCGCGAAGTGGCCCTGGTCTCGTCGGGCGATGCCGGCATCTACGGTATGGCGGCGCTCGCCTTCGAGTTCGTCGAGCGTGAGGCGGCGGCCGGCTGGCGCGCCGTTGAGATCAGCGTCGAGCCCGGCATATCGGCCTTGCAGGCGGCGGCGGCGCGGGCCGGCGCGCCGCTCGGCCATGATTTTTGCGCGATCTCGCTTTCCGACCTGATGACGCCGTGGCCGGTCATCGAGGAACGGCTGCGCGCGGTGGCGGCGGCGGATTTCGTGGTCGCGCTATACAATCCCGCTTCCAGGCGCCGGCGCCGGGGATTGGCGCGGGCGATGGAGATATTCGCCGCCGCGCGACCGCAAGATTGCCCGGTCATCGTGGCGCGCAATCTCGGGCGGGCGCAAGAGTCCGTGCGCATCATGGCGCTCGGCGAATTCGACCCCGGTACGATCGATATGCTGACCCTGGTCATGGTCGGCGGCAGGGAAACGCGGCTGATCGAGACCGGCGACGGCCGGCGCGTCTATACGCCACGCGGCTATGGCGCGCGCCCGACGGCCGAGACACCGAAGCGAAGCCTGCCATGACGGTGCATTTCATCGGCGCCGGCCCAGGTGCTGCCGACCTCATGACGCTGCGTGGCATGGCGCTGTTGCGCGCCGCGCCGGTGGTGCTCTTCGCCGGCTCGCTGATCCCCGAAGCGGTGATCGCCGAGGCCGATAAATCGGCGCGCATCATCGATACCGCACCGCTCAACCTCGACGAAATTATCGCCCGCATGGAAGCCGCCGACGCCGCCGGCCATGACGTGGCGCGGCTGCATTCCGGCGACCCCTCGCTCTACGGCGCCATCGCCGAGCAGATGCGCCGCCTCGAAGCGCTCGGCATCGCCTACGACATCACGCCGGGCGTGCCGGCCTATGCGGCGGCGGCGGCGGCGTTGGGGTGCGAGCTGACGCTGCCCGGGATCGTGCAGAGCATCATCCTGACGCGCACCGCCGTGCGCGCCTCGGGCATGCCGCCCGGCGAGGAATTGGACAAGCTCGCCGCGACCGGCGCCACGCTGGCGATTCATCTCTCGATCAACAATCTGGCCAGAGTGGTGCGCGACCTCACCCCGCATTACGGTGCCGACTGCCCCGCCGCTATCGCCTATAGGGTAAGCTGGCCGGACGAAATGCTGATACGCGGCACGCTCGGCGACATCCGTGCCAAGACCAAGCCGCATCGCCTGACCCGCACGGCGCTTATTCTCGTCGGCCGGGCGCTCGGCGCGGAAGCATTCGACGACAGCAAGCTCTACGACCCGGCGCACAGCCATGTGCTGCGCCCCAAATAATCCTTAAGGATCGAGACCGCGCGCCAGCCACAGGAGGGCGGCCTCGATGCTGTCGGCGGTCTCGCCCGGCGGCGGGGCGGGGCGGCGCAGCATGATGACCGGCAGGCCGAGGGTGCGGGCGGCGTCGATCTTGCCTTGGGTCGCGGCGCCGCCGCTGGCCCGCGTGACGATCGCATCGATGCGGTGTTTTTCGAATAACCGGCGCTCGCTCGCGGCGTCGAACGGCCCGCGGCCGGTGATCAGCTCGGCTTCGGCCAGCGGCAGCGGACCCTTCGGCGCCTCGATCAGGCGCACCAGGAACCAGATGTCGGGCAAGCCGGAAAAATATTTGAGCGAACGCTGGCCGAGGCTGAGGAATATGCGGCTGCCGAGGGCGGGAATTAGCGCCGCCGCTTGAGACATGTCCGCCGCCTCATGCCAAACGTCGCCTTGCCGCGCCTGCCAGGCCGGGCGCGTGAGCAGGCAACGCGGCGTGGCGGTGGCGGCGGCGGCGAGACAGGCATGTTGGGAGATCTGCGCGGAAAACGGATGGCTGGCGTCGATCAGAAAATCGATATTATTGTCTCTGATGTAGCGCGCCAGCCCGTCGACGCCGCCGAAGCCGCCGACGCGTAGCTCGCCGCCGGCTTCGGCGGCGGCGCGGGTGCGCCCGGCGAGCGAGTAGATGACGCCGAGGCGCTCGCCGAAGCGCTGCTCGGCGGCGTGCGAGAGTTGCACGGCATCGCCGGTGCCGCCGAGGATGAGCAAAACCGGTCTACGGCCCGGCATGACCGATCAGCTTTCCCGAACGGTCGAAGATCGTCACATCGACTTCAATGTCGGTGCCTTGCAACCTGTGCCGCACCACGCCGAGGGCCTCCGCCGCCACCCGGTCGCCCAGCGGCAGATCGCCGGCGGCCGCCAGCACGGCGCCGGCCGTTGCGGCGGCGCGCGCCTCGGCGAGGATCTCCGGCGCTCCGCCAAGGTCGGAAAGATGCCCGGCCAGGGCGGCGATATCGACTTCGCCGCGCCCGGAATGGAGGTCCATATGGCCGCTTGCGAGCTTCGATATCTTGGCGAATCCACCGGCGACGGTGAGCCGCGCCAGTGGATGGCGGCGGATATATTTGAGCAGCGCGCCGGCGAAATCGCCCATCTCCAACAGGGCCAGCTCGTCGAGCCCGTAAAGCGCTCGCACGGCGCGTTCCGAGGTTTTCCCCGTCGCCCCGGCGACATGGCCGAGGCCGGCGGCGCGCGCGACGTCGACGCCCTGATGAATGGTGGCGATCCAGGCGGCGCAGGAATAGGGCGTGACGATGCCGCTGGTGCCGAGGATGGAAAGGCCGCCGATGATGCCGAGCCGGGCGTTCATGGTGCGCTCGGCGAGCTTTTCGCCGGCTGCCACCGAGATGGTGATTTCGACGTCTCCCGGCGCGCCGTGCGAAGCCGCGAGTTGCGCCACCACCTGCGTCATCATGCTTCTCGGCGTTGGATTGATGGCCGGCTCGCCGACGCCGATCGGCAGGCCCGCCAGCGTCACCGTGCCTACGCCGTCGCCCGCGCGGAAGATTACTCCGGTGCCTTCTGCGCCGACGCGCAGGCTGGCGCGGATCAGAGCGCCATGGGTGACGTCGGGATCGTCGCCGGCATCCTTGACGATGGCGGCGCCGGCGGTGCCGTCGCTTAAGCCCGTCTCGCGCAAGGTGAAAGACGGCGTTTCTCCGCCCGGCAGGGTGATGGTCACCGGATCCTCGAAGCGCCCGGTCAGAAGCGCGCCATAGGCGGCGCGCACCGCCGCGGTGGCGCAGGCGCCGGTGGTCCAGCCCTTGCGCAAGGGGCGGCTCTGTTCGGGTTTGCGAGACTTTGTCGCGGCCATGACGGCAGTTTAGCTCGCCGCCCCCGTGGCGCGGGTGTAAAATCGCACCATGTCTGAAGTCAATCAAATCGCTCCCGGCCTGCCCGAAATGCCCGCATTCGAGCCCGGCAGCGTGTGGCTGGTCGGCGCCGGGCCGGGCGATCCGGGTCTGTTGTCGCTGTTGGCATTTCACGCCCTCGGCCAAGCCGATGACATCGTCTATGACGCCCTGGTCGGCGACGGCATTCTCAGCCTCGCCGGCGCCGGCGCCGAGCTTCACTATGCCGGCAAGCGCGGCGGCAAACCCTCGGCCCAACAGGGCGATATCAGCGGCAAGCTGATCGCCCTGGCGCGCGCCGGGCGCAAAGTGCTGCGCCTCAAGGGCGGCGATCCGTTCATCTTCGGGCGCGGCGGCGAGGAAGCGCTGGCGCTGGCGGCGGCACAAGTACCGTTCCGCCTCGTGCCCGGCATCACGGCGGCGGTGGCCGGCCTCGCCTATGCCGGCATTCCGATCACCGACCGGCGCGTCAATTCCGCCGTGACCTTCATCACCGGGCATGAAGCCGGCGGCGGGCCGCCGGCCGGGCTCGATTGGCCGGCGCTCGCTTCCGGCGCTCCGGTGCTGATCCTCTATATGGCGCTCAAGCATCTGGCATGGATGGCCGAACGGCTGTTGGCCGCCGGGCGTGCCGACGATACGGCGGTGATCCTGATCAGCAAGGCGACGCTGGCGGAGCAGCATATCGTCGAGACCAGCCTGGCGCACGCCGCCGATGACGCGGCGGCGGCCAATCTCGAGGCGCCGGCGATCATCGCCATCGGCGATGTGGTGGGCCTGCGCGCGGCGCTCGATCCCGCCGCCACGCCCGAGGCGCGCGCCCGCGCGGCGCTGGAATTTCTCGCCGCGCGCGCCGGCACCGCTTGAAGCGCCCGCCCTCGGCATTTATCTTTACCAGTCATATGGATTTATTTCGCCAGCTAAAACCGCCTAACGACAAGGACCCCGGCAATCCCCGGGATCCGCGCGGCTTGCGGCGCAATCCGCTGATATGGGTGGTGGTGATCGGCGCCATCGTTCTCTACGCCCAGGCCGACGGCTCGCTGTTCGGCAATCTCGATGACGCCCAGCGCCAGGCCGTTCATCTGACCGATGTCGGCGGCCCGTTCACGCTCACCGATCACCATGGCCGCGCCGTCACGGAACAGGATTTTCGCGGCAGCCACATGCTGATTTATTTCGGCTACACCTATTGCCCGGATATCTGCCCGACCGAATTGATGGTGATGAGCCGGGCCATGGATATGTTGGGCGAGGAGGGCAAGAAGGTAGAGCCGATATTCATCACCGTCGATCCGGCCCGCGACACGGTCGATTGGCTGGCCGATTTCATGCCCAATTTTCATCCGCGCCTGACCGGCCTGACCGGCAGCGAGGCGGAGATCGCCAATGTTGCGAGCGCCTATAAAGTGTATTTTAAAAAGGGCGAAGAGGGCGAGGCGGCGGACGATTATCCGGTCGATCACACCGATATCATCTATCTCATGGGCCCCGACGGCGGATTTCTCGAACATTTTCAACGCGGCCAGCGGCCCGCCGAAATCGCCCAATTGATCGGGCAGCATTTGTGAGCGCCGCGCGGGGGCTCATTCTCGCGGCTCCCAAGTCAGGCTCCGGCAAGACCGTTCTCACCCTCGCCCTGTCGCGCCATTGGGCGCGCTCCGGCATCGCCGTGGCGCCGTTCAAGGCCGGGCCCGATTATATCGATGCCGCCTATCACGCCGCCGCCGCTGGGCGCGCTTGCGTCAATTTAGATGGCTGGGCGATGCGCGCCGAGAGCCTTGACGGCGCCGCCCGGGCGCTCGCCCGTGACGCCGAGCTGATTGTTGGCGAAGCTGTGATGGGGCTGTTCGACGGCGCCGCCGGCGGCGGCGGCTCAAGCGCCGATCTCGCCGCCCATTTCGGCTTGCCGGTGGTGCTGGTGGTCGATGCGCGCGGCCAGGGCGCCTCGGTGGCGGCGCTGGCCGAGGGCTTTGCCCGTCACCGCACCGATGTCGAAGTCGCGGCGGTGATATTCAATCACGTCGCCGGCGCCCGCCATGAGGAGATATTGCGCGCCGCCATGGCGCCGACCGGCATCCCGGTTTTGGGGGCGCTGCCGCGCGCTTCGGAACTGGCCCTGCCGGCGCGCCATCTCGGCCTGGTTCAGGCCGCGGAAGCGGAGGATCTGGAGGCTTTCCTGAACGGCGCCGCCGATCTGGTCGCGCGCCATGTCGATGGCGCTGCCTTGCGCGCTCTCGCCCGGCCGCTCAAGGTAGCGCAAGGCGCGCCGCCGCCAGGCGCGCCGGCGCCGTGCCCGCTGGCACCGCTCGGCCAAAACATCGCCGTCGCCCGCGATTCGGCCTTTGCCTTCTGTTACGAGGCGGTGCTGAGCGGCTGGCAACAGGCCGGGGCGGCGCTCAGCTTTTTCTCGCCGCTCGCCGACGAGGCGCCCGAGGCCGCCGCCGACGCCATCTATCTGCCCGGCGGCTATCCCGAATTGCATGCCGGGCGGCTCGCCGCCAACCGCAATTTCATCGACGGCTTGCGCGGCGCCGCGGAAGCCGATGTCTGGCTCTATGGCGAGTGCGGCGGCTATATGGTGCTGGGCGACGGCCTGATCGATGCCGATGGCCGGCGTCACGCCATGGCCGGGCTGTTGCCGCTCGAGACCAGCTTCACCGAGCCCAGCCTCCATCTCGGCTACCGCGAGGTGGAGATGCTGGGCGCGGCGCCGTTCGCCGCCCCTGGCGCGCGCTTTCGCGGCCATGAATTCCACTATGCGGCGGTGACGCATGAGGGTGGCGCGCGGCGGCTCTTCCGCTGTGCCGATTCGCGCGGCGAGGATCTCGGCGAGATGGGCTTGGCGGCGGGCCGGGTGATGGGCTCGTTCATCCACCTCATCGACCGCCGTTAACGCAGTGCCTGGCTCATGAAATCGCGCCAGATGGCGGCCGGGGCGCCGCCGCCGGTGACGCCTTGCATCGGCTTGCCGTTGTCATTGCCGAGCCACACGCCGGCCACCACATCGCCGGCGAAGCCGACGAACCAGGCGTCGCGGAATTTCTGGCTTGTGCCGGTCTTGCCGTATGCCGGGCCGAGCGCCGGCGGCAGCGCCGCGGCCTTGCCGGTGCCGTCGCTGATCACGGCGGCGAGGAGATCGCGCATGGCGGCGGCGGCTTCGGGCGAAACGACCCGCCCGCCGCCGGAGCCCGAGCGCGCATAGACGGTTTCGCCGCCACGATTGCGCACCTCGCTTATGCCGTGCGGCAGGGCGAGCGCGCCGTCGCCGGCGAGCGCGGCATAGGCGGCGGTGAGCTCGATCAGGGTCAGATCGCCCGAGCCCAGGCTGAGGCTGGCGTCGCGCGGCAGATCGCTATGGATGCCGAGGCGGCGCGCCAGTTCGGCGACATTATTGATGCCGGCATGCTGGGCGACGCGCACGGCGACGCTGTTGATCGACGCGGCGAAGGCGTCGCGCAAGGAAACCGGGCCGCGGTAATCGCCGCTATAATTGCGCGGCGCCCAACCGGCGATCTCGATCGGTGCGTCCTCGAATATATCCTCGGGCCCGAGGCCGGCTTCGAGGCCGGCCAGATAAACGATGGTCTTGAACGCCGAGCCCGGCTGGCGCCGCGCCTGGCTGGCGCGGTTGAACTGGCTGGCGGCGTAATCGCGCCCGCCGACCATGGCCAGCACCGCGCCGTCGGGCGCCAGCGCCACCAGCGCGCCCTGGCCGACGCCGCGCTGTGACAAACCCTCCAGGCCACGCGCCAACGCCGCCTCCGCCGCGCGCTGCATCGCCGGATTGAGCGTCGTGTGGACGGTGAGGGCCGGCGCGTCGCGCCCGGCATAGGCCGGCAATTGCCCTCTTATCCAATCGCTGAAATAGCGCCCCGCGCCGGAGGGTTTTTCCTGCCTGACCAGTCTGGCCGGCGCCTTCTTGGCGACTGCGGCATCGGCCGCGCCGAGAAAACCGGCCGCCACCATGCTGTCGAGCACCAGAGCGGCGCGCCGCCGCGCCGCCGCCAGGTCGCGCGCCGGCGACAGCCGCGACGGCGCCTTCAGGAGGCCGGCCAGCAGAGCCGCTTCGGCGAGCCCGACCCGGCGCGCCGATTTGGCGAAATAGCGCTTGGCCGCGGCATCGACGCCATAGCTTCCGGCGCCGAGATAAACCCGATTGAGATAGAGGGTGAGGATTTCGTCCTTGCTGAATTGGCGCTCCAGACGAAAGGCGAGGAACAGCTCCTGAACCTTGCGCTTGAGCGATTTCGCCGGCGTCAGAAAGGCGATCTTGGCCAGTTGCTGAGTGATGGTGCTGCCGCCCTCGCGTAGGCGCCCGGCGGTGATGTTGCGCCAGATCGCGCGCAGCACACCGATCACGTCCATGCCGCCATGCTCATAGAAGCGCCGGTCCTCGATGGCGACCACCGCCTGCGGCAGCAGCGGCGACATCTCGGCGACGCTTACAAACTCGCCCCAATGGGCGCCGAAGCGCGCCAGCGCCGCGCCGTCAGCGGCCAAAATGGTGACCGAGGGGGCGCTTTTGGGCCCCGTCAGACTGTCGCTGTCAGGCAGGTCATGGGCGGCATAGGCGATGAAGCCGGCGGCGATGAGAGTCAGCCAAATGAGCGCGATCAGCGCCACCCTGATTTCGCGCCACGGGGATTTGCGCGGCCGGTCGGCCGGTTTTTTTTCCGCCCCCGCCACTGCTTTCGGCTTTGGCTTGGCGCCGGCGCCTTTGGCTGGCGGTTTTTTGCCGCGCGGCGCGCCCTTGGATTTGGCCATTGCCGGCGCCCAAAGCCTCAGACGTCGAGATTGACGACCTTGAGCGCGTTATCCTGGATGAAATCGCGGCGCGGCTCGACCACCTCGCCCATCAGGGTCGAGAATATCTTATCGGCCTCAAGCGCGTCCTTGATTTCCACCCGGCGCAGCGTGCGGGCATCGGGGTCGAGCGTGGTTTCCCATAGCTGATCCGGATTCATCTCGCCGAGCCCCTTGTAGCGCTGAATGGAAAGGCCCTTGCGGCCGGCCGCATAGACGGCTTCCAGCAGCATGGTCGGCGAGGTGATTTCGCGCTCCGAATCCTTGCGCCGGAGGATTGCCGGATGGCCGTATATTTCCTGCAGTTTGGCGGCGAAGCTGTCCAGCTTGCGCGCTTCGGGGGTGGTGATCAGCACCGCATCGATGAGATGGGTTTCGGTGACGCTCCTGAGCGTGCGGCTGAATTTGAAGGCGCGACCCTGCGCCGTATCGACCGCCTCGCCGTTCCAGCCGCGCTCGATTTCGCTGGACAGCTTGTCGAGGCGCCCGGCGATATATTTGGCCGCCGCCGCCGCCTGTTCGGCGTTGTCGAGGATGTCGGTATTGAGCGCCCCGGCAATCGCCGCCTGCTCGACGATGCGCTGGTCGGTGCGCCGCGTCAGCGCCTTGACCAGGACATCGATTTCGCGCGCGTCGTCGAGAATCGCGGCGAGATCGGCGCCGGCGCGGTTCTCGCCGCCCTGCACCTCGAGCACGGTCTCCTCGAGGCCGGCCTCGAGGAGATGATTTTCCAATTCGACATCGTCTTTCAGGTAGCGCTCGCTGGCGCCGCGCTTGACCCGGTAGAGCGGCGGCTGGGCGATGAACAGATGGCCGTAACTTCCGCCCTCGGTGGGGTCCTGAATGAGCTCCGGCATGTTGCGGAAAAAGAAGGTGAGCAGCAGGGTGCGGATATGCGAGCCGTCGACATCGGCATCGGTCATGATGATGATCTTGTCGTAGCGCAGCTTGGTGATATCGAAATCCTCGGCGCCGATGCCGGTGCCGAGCGCCGTGATGATGGTGCCGATCTCGGCCGAGTTCAGCATCTTTGCCAGGCGCGCCCGCTCGACATTGAGAATCTTGCCGCGCAACGGCAGCACCGCCTGATTGCGCCGGTCGCGCCCCTGCTTGGCGGAGCCGCCCGCCGAATCGCCCTCGACCAGGAAGAGCTCGCATTTCTTGGGGTCGCGTTCCTGGCAGTCGGCGAGCTTGCCGGGCAGGCTGGAGACGCTGAGCACGCCCTTGCGCCGGGTCAGATCGCGCGCCTTGCGCGCCGCCTCGCGCGCCGCCGCCGCCTCGACCACCTTGGCGAGGATGGTCTTGGCCTCGGCAGGATGCTCCTCGAACCATTGGCCGAGGCGGTCGCCGACGACGCCTTCGACGACCGGGCGCACCTCGGAGCTGACCAGCTTCTCCTTGGTTTGCGAGGAGAATTTCGGGTCCGGCACCTTGACCGAGAGGACGCAGGTGAGCCCCTCGCGCGCGTCGTCGCCGGAAATCGATACCTTCTCGCGCTTGGCCAGGCCGCTTTGCGTGGCGTAGGAATTGACGCAGCGCGTCAGGGCGCCGCGAAAGCCCGCCAGGTGGGTTCCGCCGTCGGCCTGGCGGATGTTGTTGGTGAAGCACAGCACCGTCTCGTGATAGCTGTCGTTCCACTGCATCGCCACCTGAACGACGATATTGTCCTTTTCATCCTCGAACGTAATGGTGTCGCTGACGAGCGACTGTTTGGCGCGGTCGAGGTAATCGACATAGGCGAGGATGCCGCCGGCGTAATGCAATTCGGAGGTCCTGGTTTCGGCGGCGCGCTCGTCGATCAGGGTGATCTTGACGTCGGCGTTGAGGAAGGCGAGCTCGCGCAGGCGGTGCTCAAGGGTCTCGAAATCGAAATCGATGAGGCTGAAAATAGCGCTGGAGGGCAGGAATTTGACCTCGGTGCCGGTGCGCTCCGAGGCGCCGGTCACCGCCAACGGCTGTTCCGGCTCGCCGTCGATAAAGCGCATGAAATGCTCCGAGCCGTTGCGCCATACGCGCAGCTCCAACCATTCGGAAAGGCCGTTGACGACGGACACGCCGACGCCGTGCAGGCCGCCCGAGACCTTGTAGGTGTTTTGATCGAACTTACCGCCGGCATGCAGTTTGGTCATGATGACTTCGGCCGCCGAGACACCTTCTTCCTCATGGATGCCGGTCGGCACGCCGCGGCCATTGTCGCGCACCGTGGCCGAGCCGTCGGCATTCAGCGTCACATCGATGTGATCGCAGAAACCGGCCAGCGCTTCGTCGACGGCATTGTCGACGGCCTCGTAGATCATGCGATGCAGGCCGGAGCCGTCGTCGGTATCGCCGATATACATGCCCGGACGCTTGCGCACCGCATCGAGGCCGCGCAGAACCTTGATCGAATCGGCGCCGTATTGATCGGCCACGTCACCGCCCGGCATCGGCGCGCCGCTATCGGCCATGGGATCGCTTACCGGATCAGCCATTGCCGGCCCGCGCTGTAATCCGGCCATTCGACACGGTATGGAATTGCGCCGTCCCTCGGAGCGGCGCGAACAGGGATTCGTCGGTGCCGGTCAGCCAGGCCTGGGCGCCGAGGCCACGGATCGCGGCGAACAGGGCGGCGCGGCGCCGGGCATCGAGATGGGCGGCGATTTCATCGAGCAGCAACACCGGCGCGCGGCTCTTGAGGCAGGCCAGCAGGCGGCCATGGGCGAGAATGAGAGAGATGAGTATGGCTTTCTGTTCGCCCGTCGAAGCCTGCTCGGCGGTCGGGCCGCCGGCGCCGAGGCGGGCGCTGAGGTCGGAGCGGTGCACGCCTTCCGAGGTGCCGCTTTCGCGGTCCCGGGCGCGCGCTTGCGATAATGCCTCGCGGTAAGATTCCTCGACCTCGAGCGCCGGGCGCGCCTCGAGGCGATCCTCGATCATGCCGCGGACGGCGATTTCCGGCCGCGGGAAAGACCCCGTCTCCTCGCCGAACGCGCGTTTCAGCCGCTCGACCAGGTCGAGGCGCGCCGCCGCCACCGCCACGGCGCGTTCGGCCATATTGCGTTCCAGCGCGGCCAGCCAGCTATCGTCGACGCGCATCTCGCGCAGCAGCCGGCTGCGCTCGCGGCGCGCCTTGTCATAGGCTTGCAGGCGTCCGGCATGGGCGGGATCGAAGGCGAATACCAGGCGATCCAAAAAGCGCCGTCGGCCGGCCGGCGCGTCGACGAAGAGGCGGTCCATCGCCGGCGTCAGCCAGACCATCGAGACATGTTCCGAGAGCGCCGTTTGGCTGCCTGCCGCCTGGCCGTCGATGCGCACAGCTCGCCGGTCGCCATCGGCTTCGGCCCATCCGACGCCGATCGAAACCGAGCCATGCGGCGTCGTGAACTCGGCCGCCACGGCCCATTCGCGCGCCGTGGGTCGGGGTTGCTCCGCGCCGCCGCCTTCGCCGTGGCGCGGGATTTCCGCCAGGCGGGCGCCGCGCAAACCGCGCCCCGGGCTCAACAGCGACAGCGCCTCCAGCAGGTTCGTCTTGCCGGCGCCGTTGGCCCCGGTGAGGACCACAAGCCCCGGCTCGGGATCGAGGCGGAGCGAGGCGTAGCAACGGAAATCGCTCAATGTCACGCGGCGGATGGCGAGACGCGGCGCGCTCGGCGAACCGTTCGGCGATTGCGTTGAGTAAGACAGTGCGGCGCTCACCTAAACCCGCATGGGCATGATGACATAGACGGCGTCTTCATCTTCCGAATCGCGCACCAGGGTCGGCGAGGCCGAATCGGCAAGGCGGAATTCGATGGTTTCGCCGGCGATCTGCTTGGCCATATCGAGCACATAGCGGGAGTTGAAACCGATTTCGATCTTTTCCAGATTGTATTTGGCTTCGAGTTCCTCGGTGGCGGCGCCGGCATCCGGGCTGGTCGCCGAGAGCGTCATCTGCGAATCCTCGATGGTGATCTTGATGGCGCGCGATTTTTCGGTCGAAATCGTCGATACCCGGTCGACCGCCTGGGTAAAGGCCTTGTTGTCGACGGTCATGATCTTGTCGTTGGCCGAGGGAATGACGCGCTCGTAATCGGGAAAAGAGCCGTCGATTAATTTCGAGGTCAGAATGGCGCCGTCGAGGGCAAAGCGGACCTTGCTGTCCGACAGCGCGACCATCACCTCGCCATCGCTTTCCTCGATCAGTTTTCTGAGCTCATTCACCGTCTTGCGCGGCACGATGACGCCGGGAATGTTTTCCGCGCCCGCCGGCAAGGCGGTATCGACGCGCGCCAGGCGATGGCCGTCGGTCGCCACGGCGCGCAAACATTGGGCGCCCTCGTCGCCGGCCACATGGACATAGATGCCGTTCAAATAATAACGCGTTTCCTCGGTCGAGATGGCGAAGCCGGTCTTGTCGATCAGGCGCCTGAGATCGGCGGCGGAAAGCGCGAAGCGGTGGCCCAAATCGCCCTCGGCCATGACCGGAAAATCCTCGACCGGCAGGCAGGTCAAGGTAAAGCGCGAGCGCCCCGAGCGAATCTCCAGCTTGCCGCCATCCTCGATCAATGAAAGCTCGACCTCGGCGCCCTCGGCCAATTTGCGCACGATATCGTAGAGCATGTGGGCCGATGTCGTCGTCGCGCCGGTTTGCGCCACATTGGCCGGCGCCGCCTCGATGACGGCGAGGTCCATATCGGTCGCCGTCAGGTGCAGTTTGTCATCCTCGCCGGCGTCGAGCCGGACATTGGACAGAATCGGGATGGTGTTGCGTTTTTCAACGACGCTCTGAACATGCCCGAGGGACTTCAGCAGCGCACTCCGTTCGATGGTCAGTTTCATGGCGATACTACGAATGTTATCAATTTCAATAGAGCCTGATATGAGCCGAGAAAAGCGCCGCTCAGGCGCCGCCTTCGGCGCTCCGAATCGAGCCCGTTCGACAATACCTAAATATATCAGATAAGGGTCGGATTCGGCACTAAAAACGCGCGCCGAAAGGACGCCAATCGAGGCCCTGAATCAGCTTTTCAGGGTGCGTTTGAGAAGTTCCACGTCTTCGGCGATGGCGGCGTCGCTTTGGCGCAATTCCTCGATCTTGCGCACCGCGTGCATGACGGTGGTATGGTCGCGCCCGCCGAACTTGCGGCCGATTTCGGGCAGCGAGCGCGAGGTCAACTGCTTGCTCAGGAACATCGCCACCTGGCGCGGGCGGGCGACCGCCCTGGCGCGCCGCTCGGACGACATTTCCGACAGCTTGATATTGTAATGCTCGGCCACCCGGCGCTGGATTTCCTCGATCGTAATGCGCCGCTCGCTGGCGCGCAAAACGTCGCGCAGCACCTCCTGAGCCATTTCCAGGTCGATTTCGCGCCCCACCAGGGTGGCATGCGCGGTCACCCGGTTGAGCGCCATTTCCAGTTCGCGGATATTGCTGGTGATGCGCCGCGCGAGAAACTCCAAGACGTCGCGCGGCACGTCGACATCGCCGATCGCCTCGATTTTGGTCAGCAGGATGCCGAGGCGAAGCTCATAGGTGGTGGCGTGAATATCGGCGACCAGCCCCCAGCCGAGGCGCGAGCGCAGCCGCTCCTCCATGGCGTCGAGATCCGACGGCGAGCGGTCGCCGGAAATGACGACCTGCCGGTTATGGTCGATCAACACGTTGAAAGTATGGAAAAATTCCTCCTGGGTGCTGTCCTTGCCGCAGATGAACTGGACATCGTCGATCATCAGCACATCGGCCGAGCGGAACTGCTCCTTGAAGGCCATGGTGTCCTTGTAGCGAACCGCGCGGACGAAATGATACATGAACTTCTCGGCCGAGAGATAGAGCACGCGGCGGTTCGGGTCGCGCTCGCGGATATGGCGCGCCATGGCATGCATGAGATGGGTTTTGCCGAGGCCGACGCCGCCGTAAAGATAGAGCGGGTTGAACGGCACCTTGTCCGCTTCGGCGACACGGCGCGCCGCCGCATGGGCGAATTCATTGGGCTTGCCGACGACGAATTCCGAAAAGCCGAAGCGCGGGTTGAGCGGCGAGGAGAGGTCGTCGATATTCTCCTCGACCGCGCGCAGGCGCAGATACGAGCCGCGCCCGGCGGTCTTCTCGCCGATTGCCGGGCCGCTCGATGCCGCCGCTGTCGGCGCATCGCCGTCATTGGGCGCGCTCGGCGCCGGCGCGACGCCATCCATGGCGACGACGTCGATCGTCACGGCGCGAACATCCGGGTTCATCGCGCTCCACAGCTCGGCGATGCGGGCGGCATAACGCGCGCTCACCCAGTCGCGCAGGAAGCGCGTCGGTGCCGCCACCAGGGCCTCGCCATCCTCGATGCGGCGCAGTGCCAAGGGCTTCAACCAGCTACGAAAAGCGGCGTCGCCCAGTTCTTCCTGAAGATGCGAGCGAATGGCGGCCCACTGTTCTTCGTGGAGCGGGTGCGCGGATTTGGATGGCGCCGACATCGATCAGCCCTGGACCCAGGCCAGCGCCCGCATCTTCCAGCCGGAAATCCCGCCGCGATGCTTGTTCTCGTCGAGATCGCCCTCAAACCCCTCGATGATATTGTAACAATCAGCGTAACCCTCAGCCGTGCAATATTCCGCCGCCGATGCCGAGCGCGCGCCGCTTCGGCACAGGAACAGCAGCGCCGCCGAAGGCGTCACGCCGGCCGCCGACAATTCGCCGATGAAATCCTCGTTGCGCGTCATGCCGGGAAAACGCTGCCACGATACCAGGACCGGCTTTTTGCCCAGGGATTTGAGATCGGGCAGGCCGACAAAGTTCCACTCGGCGGCGGTGCGCACATCGACCAGCAGCGCGGCACCGTCCGTTCTGAGCATTTGCCAGGCTTCGTCCGGCGTGACGTCGCCGGCGTAAGAAGAGCCGGGCGCCAGCCGTTCTCCGGCTCTGCGTCGCAAGCTCTCCCGATCGGCCGCCACCGTTTTTTCCGGCGCAAGATTATTGTCGGCAATATCGTTCATATCAGCGGAAAATTGGCCAACCCCCCCATTTGCGGCGCATGTTTTCTTTATTTTGGCGTCCCGCCGGGCTGTTCCAGCGTGTGACCCATAGAGTAATGGCGCGGCGAAAAACTGGCAACAGGTCCGTAATAGGAACGTCAATTTTATTTGGTGTTTTTTTGTCGCACCCATGTGAGCTTCGAACTGAGCCGTGAAAGCTAAGCGCTTGGACTCTCAGGACAAGCCGTATTCCGTCGCCAAATCGAGATCGATTTGGCCGGCGCCGGAAAAAAATGTCACAGTAAAAATATTTTTGCCACGCGGCGATATTATAGCGCCGGGCGGCGAATATGCGGCCGCAAATCGCCGCCAAACTTCTCTAGGCGAGCGCCTTGATGCGCTTGTTGAGGCGCGAGATACGCCGCGCCGCCATGTTCTTGTGCAGCACGCCCTTGGTGACGCCGCGCATGATCTCGGGCTGAAAGGCCTTCAATGCATCTTGTGCGGCGGGCTTGTCGCCGTTCTCGATGGCATGTTCGACATTTCGCAAAAAAGTCCGAATCCGGCTCATCCGCATGCGATTGGTTTCGGTATGCTTTTTTAGCTGCCGGATACGCTTTTTCGCCTGCACGGTGTGCGCCATGGCGTTCCTATATATATCTGTTTGTGGAAGCGCGGTTATATCGGCAGCCCCGGCCGACGTCAACTTCGCTCAGGGCCCGCTTTGGGCGGCTATTTATTGCCGAACGAGGGCTCGCGCTTGTCGATAAAAGCGGCCATGCCCTCCTTCTGATCCTCGGTGGCGAAGGCCGAGTAAAATATCGCCCGCTCGTAGCGCACACCTTCCGCCAAGGCTGTCTCGAAGGCGCTGTTTACGGCGGATTTCGCCATCGCGACAATGGGTTGCGAGAGATGGGCGATGCGCTTGGCGACCTTCATGGTCTCCTCCATCAGCTCGGCGGCGGGCACCACCCGGCTGACCAGATTGGCGCGCTCCGCTTCCTCGGCGCCGATCATGCGCCCGGAGAGAATCATTTCCATGGCCTTGGCCTTGCCCACCGCGCGGGTCAGGCGCTGCGTCCCGCCGGCGCCGGGAATGACACCCAGGGTGATTTCGGGCTGGCCGAATTTGGCATTGTCGGCGGCGATGATGAAATCGCACATCATGGCGAGTTCGCAGCCGCCGCCGAGCGCATAGCCGGCGACCGCGGCGATCACCGGCTTGCGGCATTTGGTAATGCGCTCCCACGGGCCGATAAAATCGCCCGCATAGGCATCGACAAAACTCTTGCCCTGCATTTCCTTGATATCGGCGCCGGCGGCGAACGCCTTTTCGCTTCCCGTGACGACGATGACGGCGATGGCATCGTCGGCCTCGAGGTCATCGAGCGCCGCGTTCAGCTCAACGATCAATTCGGCATTGAGGGCGTTGAGCGCCTTGGGCCGGTTGAGAGTGATTTTGGCGACCCGCTCGGTGCGGTCGAGGATGATGTTTTCATATGACATGGCCATTGCTCCGTCTTGTGCGCCTGATCTCAGGGGCGCCGGTCTCGCTATTATTGAGATGAATCGGGTGAAAGAACAAACCGGACCACCAGCGAGCGCTCTTCCGCTATGAGTTCAATGCGTAACATCTCGCCTTCGCGCGAAAAAACAAGTGCCTCGATATTTTTCCAGCCGAATTCCGGCATCACGGCGGTATAGAAAGCGGCGGCATCTTCGGCCCGCACCTCGCCGTAAGCGTAGGTTTCGACGAGGCGGCCGTCGGGCTTGTCGAAGTCGAGCGCCGCCACGCGCTCCTCGGTCAGGCCGGCCATCAGGGGAACCTCCTCGATGGCGGTGAGAAAGGCCGCGCTTTCCTCCTCGGCGTGGGCGATCGATGATCCGTGCGGCGCCGCGACGGCGAGCAAAGCGCCGATGATGACGGCGAGCCATAGCGGCGCCAGCAGTGCTGGCATCAGCGCTGGCGCCGGGCGCAAAAGAAAGTCGAGCGCCCGCTTTGCACGATGCGCTTTATCGCTTTTTCGCAATCGCATTCGGGACAAGGCTCCCCTTCGCGCCCATAGACCGAAAATTGATGCTGAAAATAGCCCAATTCGCCGCTCGCTTGAACATAATCGCGCAAACTGGAGCCGCCGGCCCGGAGCGCCTTGTCGAGAACCTGGCGGATGGCGGCGGCCAGGCGTTCGGCCCGCCCGCCCTGCACGGTGTGGGCCGAGCGCCGCGGGCTGAGGCGGGCGCCGTAGAGCGCCTCGCAAACATAAATATTGCCGAGCCCGGCGACGGTACTCTGGTCGAGCAGCGCCGCCTTGATCGGCGAGCGCTTAGCGGACAGCCGCGCCGCCAGGGCCGGGCCGTTGAAGGCGTTGCCGAGCGGGTCCGGCCCCATGGCGGCGAACAGGCGGTGGTCATCCACTTCAGCTTCGCCGCACAGCGTCATCAGGCCGAAGCGGCGCGGATCCGTATAGGTGGCGACGGTGCCGTCCTGCATGCGCAAGACCACATGGTCGTGCGGCCCGTCGGTCGGCGTCCCCGCCGCGCCGAGGGTGAAGCGGCCCGACATGCCCAAATGGGTGATCAGAACGGCGCCGTCGTCGAGATGAGCGAGGATATATTTGCCGCGCCGCTCGAAGCGCTCAAACCGCCGCCCGGTCATGCGCGCCGCGAAGCGTTCGGGCAGCGCGATGCGCAGGGTTTTCCGGCGCGCCTCGGCTTGCGCCACGCGAAGGCCGACAAGGCGTTTCTCCAGGCCGCGCCGGACCGTTTCCACTTCGGGCAATTCTGGCATGGTGCGTAACGTAGCGCCTGCGGGATCGCTAGGCTATCCTCCGCTCATGACGGATACGGATAAAGACGGCGGCGGCGACGAACAGGTCGATTTCGGCTATCGCCGCATCGAGGCCGAGGAAAAACCGCAGCTCGTGCGCGGCCTGTTCAATCGGGTGGCCAGGCGCTACGACCTCATGAACGACCTGATGAGCGGCGGCGCGCATCGCATTTGGAAGCGCCAGATGATCGATTGGCTGGCGCCCAGGCCCGGGATGTGCCTGCTCGACGTCGCCGGCGGCACCGGCGACATCGCCTTTCGCGTGCACGAGCGTCTCAAAGGTGACGGGCGCATCATCGTTTGCGACCTCAGCGAGAACATGGTTTCCGAGGGCCGCATGCGCGGCTGGGACAAGGGCATCACCGGCGCCATCGAATGGCTGGTGGGAGACGCCGAAGCGCTGCCGCTGGCCGCCAGCCACGCCGATGCCTACACCATCGCCTTCGGCATTCGCAACGTCACCCATATGGAGAAGGCCCTGGCGGAAGCCGCGCGGGCGCTGAAGCCGGGCGGGCGCTTCCTGTGCCTGGAGTTCAGCCCCGAGCAGGCGCCCGGCCTCGACCGGCTCTACGAACTCTATTCCTTTAACGTTATTCCGGCGCTCGGCGGCATCGTCGCGGGGGACCGCGAATCGTACCAATATCTGGTCGAATCCATCCGCCGCTTTCCGCCGCCGGCGCGATTTGCCGAGATGATCCGCGAGGCCGGGTTCGGCGGCGTCAGTTGGCGCCCGTTGAGCGGCGGTATCGCGGCGCTGCATTCCGCCTGGCGCATCTGAACGCGGCTCCGGGAGATGCGGCGGTCGCTGAAAAATATCGGGCGTTTGGTGAGAATCGCCTGGATTCTCGGCCGTTATGACGCGCTCTTTCTTTTAAAGGACGCCAAGATCGCGCCCTCGGTCACCTGGATCGCCGGCCTGGCGCCGAGGCGCCGCGGATTGGGCCGCCAGGGCGAGCGTCTGGCCGTCGCGCTGCAGGTCCTCGGCCCGAGCTTCATCAAGTTTGGCCAGGCGCTGTCGACCCGCCCCGACCTGATCGGCGAGGATGTGGCGCGTGAATTGACCGGCCTGCAGGACCGCCTGCCGCCGTTCAGCGGCAAGGCGGCGCGGCGGATCGTCGAGAGCGAGTTCGGCCGCCCGCTCGATACGTTGTTCTCGGAATTCGATATCGAGCCGGTCGCCGCCGCCTCCATCGCCCAGGTGCATCTGGCGCGCACCGTCGACGGCGACGCGGTGGCGGTGAAAATTTTGCGCCCCGGCATTGAGGACGCGTTCACCCGCGATTTGGAGCTGTTTTACTGGCTCGCCGAGCTCTCCGAACGGGCGCTGCCGGCGTGGCGCCGCCTCAGGCCGGTCGAGATAATCGAAACTTTCGCCGAGAGCGCGGCGATGGAAATGGATCTCCGTATCGAGGCCGCGGCGGCGACCGAAATCGGCGAGAATTTTGCCGACGATCCGATGTATTGCGTGCCGCGCGTGGATTGGCAGCGCACCAGCCAGCGCGTCATGACGCTGGAGCGCGTCGAAGGCGTGTCCATTGACGAGCTCGAAAAGCTGAAAGAGGCGGGCCACGATCCGCGTGAAATCCTCAGGATCGCCGCCGGCGCGTTCTTCCGGCAGGTCTTTCGCGACGGATTTTTCCACGCCGATCTGCATGCCGGCAACCTCCTGGTCGACACGCAAGGCCGGGTGAACGCGCTCGATTTCGGCATCATGGGGCGGCTCGACCGCGAGACCCGGCACTATTTGGCGGAAATGCTGCTCGGCTTTCTGACCAGCGATTACGAGCGCGTCGCCGAGGTGCATTTTGAGGCCGGCTATGTGCCCCGGCATAAATCGAAAGCCGCCTTCACCCACGCGGTGCGCTCGATCGGTGAGCCGATCCTCGGCAAGCCGCTGCATGAAATCTCCTTTGGCCAGCTTTTGGGGCATCTCCTCAAAGTCACCAAAACCTTTGAAATGGAAACCCAGCCGCAGCTTCTGCTGCTGCAGAAAACGCTTTTGATGGCCGAGGGCATGTGCCGCCATCTCAGTCCGGAAGAAAATATGTGGGTCCTGGCGCGGCCCGAGATCGAGGGTTGGGCGCGTGAAAATCTCGGCCCCGAGGCGCGCCTGCGCGATGTCGTGACGGAAACCATGACCATGCTGCGGCGCCTGCCGCGGATGCTGGAGCGGGCGGAAAGGCTGCTCGAAAAACTCGACAGCGATGCGGCGCCCGATGACGCCGCCGGGCCGAGGCGAAACATCCCTCTCGGCGGCGTGCATGCGGCGCTTGGCGTGATCGCCGCCCTGCTGGCGGCGCTGCTGATTTTACAGCTCACCTGAGCCGGCGCCGCCCTCCGGAATTACGTCGCGATGCTGGATTCGGAAACCAGGCTTTCCTGGCGCTTGAGCGCCGCCACCGCATCCTCGAGCGAAGTCGCCATGAAATTTGCCGATTGCAGCGGCTGCAATTGGCCGACCGCCGACATGTCGGTCGATATCACGGTGCCGATGCGGGCATAGCCGCCGACGCTCGGCGAATCGGTGCCCAACACGATAGGCTCGACCCCGGAAGGCACCTGAATGGTGCCGACCGGCGCGCCCGGGTCGATGACCAGATTGGACGGGTCCTCGCCGGCCTCCTCGATCAGATAGCGCGGCCGGCCCGGGCGGAAGCCGAGTTCGGGGCCGATAAACCGCATCCCGGTACGGTCCGATTTCGGGTTGAGTTTCCAGGCGCTGGCATAGAAGGCCGCTTCGCTGTCCTCGCTGAAGAGATGCGCCTCCGGGCCGCGCACCACCCGCACGCGCCGCCGTCCGCCATAGGACGGCACCAGTTCCGGCCGCAGATGGCGGCCGGCAAGCGCCTCGATATCGCCTTGCGCCGGGCCCACGGGGACATAATCGCCCTGCCTGAGGGCGCGCCCCTCGAAGCCGCCGAACTGACCTTTTGTGTGGGTGGCGCGGCTGGCGAGATAGATCGGCACGTCGATGCCGCCATGCACGGCCAAATATGCGCGCGCCCCGGATTTTGCCATGCCGAAGGCCAGCGCCCGGCCGGCGCCGAGTATGAAGGCGCGCCACAGCGGCACCGGGCCGCCGTCGCATGTGGCGGCCATATCGGCGCCGGTAATTGCGACGAGCAGATCCGCCCGCGCGCGCACTTCGAGGCCGGCCATGGTGATTTCAAGACCGGCGGCGCCGGGATCGCCGCCGATGACGAGCGGCCCGCCGCTGGCATTGCCGACCAGCAGGTTGGCGATGCGGAGCGCAAAACCGTCCTGCGCGCCCGACGGCGGGATGCCGAGCGACTGGCCGCCCTGGCGGCCCATATCCTGGACGGTGGTGTGCAGCCCGCCTTTGAGGATTTCGAGCATCATTCGAGGGCCAGCGTCATTCGAGGGCCCATGTGCTTTGCGCGTCGCGTTTTTCGGCCGGCTCGCCGAGGCTGTCGAGCCAGGCGATGTATTGGGCGCAATCGAAGCTGTCCTCCTCGATCTGATATTGGTAGCTGCCGGCCTCGACCTGGGCGCGGATATCGTCATATTCGGCGCGCGAGACGGCGCGGTAACGGTGCCGGTCGCCGGCCCTGGCGAGGACGGGGCCGTGCCTGAAAACGGCGTTTTTCTGCTCCGGTTCGAAAATATTTATCGGCGTGCGGCCGAACAGCTGGCCGCCGCCGGGCACAGCTATCGGATAGATCGTCGATGTGGTGCCGCCGAAATTCAAGAGGCGCGCCGGCGTCCAGCTGCGCGGCGTGCGGTAGAGCGGCGCGCCGATGCGCCGGCGCGGATCCATGGCGTAGGACATGAAGGCGCCCGGCACGAAGCCGACCCCGGTCACCCAATAATCGCAGGCGGTATGCGCTTCGATCACCTCGCCCGGCGTCATACCGTTGAATTCGGCGATATATTCCATGTTGTCGCGGACGCCGAAGGCCTCGGCGCAGTCGCGCGACCAGGGATCGTCATAAAGCGCGGGGATGGTCATCCTCCGGCTCGGCAGCGTTTTGACCCCATCTTGCGAAGCGATCATTTCCTTCAACGCCGCGGTTAATTTGTCCCGCATGGTCACCAGCGGATTGTAGACGATGCCGAGGCTGCGCACCTGGGGGTTGGTTTCCAGCAGGCCGTTGGGCGGATGCGCGCGGAGGACGATATCGAGGGCGAGGATGCGGAAATTGAGGGCAATGCTGGTCTCGTTGCCGAACTCGATATTGAGCGCGGTATCGCCCATGGTCCTGAAAATGGGCCGGTGATAGATCATTGCGAGCCAAGCTTACCAACACATTTTTGGATGCGCCAATATCCCAGGTTGCCCTTTGATCATTGGCGAATTAGGTTATCTACAGATTTAAATTGGGAATTATTTGGAATTACGTCGGTGCTCACCAATTTGCGCATTTTGCTGATTATTTCCGGCGGCATAGCGGCCTATAAGAGCTTGGAGCTGATACGCGGCCTGCGCGCCGGCGGTGCCGAGGTGCGCCCCATCCTGACCAAGGGCGGCGCCGAGTTCGTGACGCCTCTCTCGGTGGCGGCGCTGGCGCGCGAAAAGGTTCATGGAGATCTGTTCTCGCTTACGGGCGAAAGCGAAATCGGCCATATCCGCCTGGCGCGCGAGACCGACCTCGTGGTCGTCGCGCCGGCGACGGCGAATATCCTGGCCAAGATGGCGAACGGCATCGCCGACGATCTGGCGACCACCGTGTTGCTCGCCACCGACCGCCCGATTTTGGTGGCGCCGGCGATGAACAGTGTAATGTGGGAGCAGGCATCGACGCGGCGCAACATGGCGCGGCTCGAAGCCGACGGGGTGATGACGGTCGGGCCCGGGCATGGCGAGCTTGCCGAGGGCGAAATCGGCATCGGGCGCATGGCCGAGCCGGCCGAGATTCTCGCCGCCATCGAGAAGGCGTTGGGCGGCCCGCTTGCGGGCCTGCGCGCGCTCGTCACCAGCGGCCCCACCCATGAGCCGATCGATCCGGTGCGCTATATCGCCAACCGCTCTTCCGGCAAGCAGGGCCACGCCATCGCCGGCGCCTGCGCCCGCCTCGGCGCCGCCGTCACCCTGGTCTCGGGGCCGAGCGCCGAATCCGACCCGCCGGGCGTCGAGACGGTGCATGTCGAGACCGCGCGCGATATGCTGGCGGCCTGCCTGGATGCGCTGCCGGTCGATGTCGCGATATGCGCGGCGGCGGTATCGGATTGGCGCCCGGCGGCGGCGCGCGGGCAAAAGATAAAGAAGGGTGCAGGCGGCGCAGGCGGCGCTCCGCCGGCCGCTCTGGAGCTGATCGAAAATCCCGATATTCTGGCGGCATTGGCGGCGCGCGAGAACGACCGCCCGCGCCTGGTCATTGGATTTGCCGCCGAGACCGACGATGTCGTCGCCTATGCGCGCGCCAAGCTGGCGGCGAAGGGCTGCGACTGGATCCTCGCCAATGACGTATCGCCGGGGAGCGGCACCTTCGGCGGCGATCACAACAAGGTTCATCTCATCAGCGCCCAAGGCGCCGGCGAAGCCAGCGTCGAGGAATGGCCGCACGCCAGCAAGCTCGACGTCGCCGCCCGCCTCGCCGAGCGCATAGCTGGCGTATTGGGCGGCGCCTCGGGCGGCGCGTCATGAGCGATGAGATCGAGCTGAAGCTGCGCCGCCTGCCGCACGGTATGGATATGGCGCTTCCCGCCTATGCCAGCGCCGGCAGCGCCGGGCTCGATCTGGCGGCGGCGATCGAGGGCAAGACGATATTGGCGCCGGGGGAGCGCCGCCTCGTGCCATGCGGCTTTTGCCTGGCCCTTCCAGAGGGCTATGAGGCGCAAGTGCGGCCGCGCTCCGGCCTGGCGCTCAAACATGGCCTGACGCTTCTCAACAGCCCGGGCACGATAGATTCGGACTATCGCGGCGAGATCGGCGTGGTGCTGGTGAACCACGGCGAGGCGCCGTTCACCGTGACGCGCGGCATGCGCATCGCCCAGCTGGTCGTGGCGCCGGTGGTCCGCGCCGTGCTGGCCGAGGCGCAAACCCTGCCCGACAGCGGGCGCGGCGCCGGTGGTTTCGGCTCGACCGGCCTCGGCGCCGAAAGCGGTTAGCCCGCCGGCCATGCTCGATCCCTCGAAAAAGCTCGTCTATGCCGTCGAATCGGTGGTCGACATCGCCTATAACGGCGGCTCGGAGCCGGTACGCAGCCGTGAAATCGCCAAGCGCCAGGGCGTGCCGCACCGCTATCTCGAACAGGTCATGCAGCGCCTCGTTCATGCCGGCGTGTTGCGCGGCGTGCGCGGGCCGCGCGGCGGCTATCTGCTGGCGCGCGAGCGCCGGCGCATCACCCTCGGCCAGATCGCGCGGGTCGTGCGCGAGCTTGAAAATCTCGACCAGGAAGAGGGTGAGGCCGCCGCCTCCGAGTTCGCCGATCAAGTGCTGCAGCCGATATGGAACGAGTTGCAGGAAGACATGATGAACCGGCTCGACAAGATCACGATCGAGGATCTGTGCCGCCACGCGACGGGGCTCGGCATCAAGCGGGCATCCGAAATGAAGTTGGATTACACCATATAAGGATGAGAACAATTTATGCCAGGCAATGACCAGAAGGTCTTTTCGCGCGGCTGCATTTACGAAAATATCATCGACACGGTGGGCGCGACGCCGCTGGTGCGGCTCAATCATTTGCCGGCTCAGTATGGCTGCAAGGCCGAAATTATCGCCAAGCTCGAATTCTTCAACCCGCTTGCCTCGGTCAAGGACCGCATCGGTTTCGCCATGATCGCCGCCGCCGAGGAGAGCGGACAGGCGGTGCCGGGAAAATCGATTCTGGTCGAGCCGACTTCGGGAAATACCGGTATCGCGCTGGCCTTCGTCGCCGCCGCCAAGGGCTACCGCCTGATCCTGACGATGCCGGAAAGCATGTCGATGGAGCGGCGCAAGCTCCTCAAGCTGCTCGGCGCCGAGTTGGTGCTGACGCCGCCTGAATTGGGCATGAAAGGGGCGATGGCGCGGGCCGAGGAAATCACCGCCGAGAACGACGGCGCGCTGATGCTTCAGCAATTCGCAAATCTCGCCAATCCGGAAATTCACCGGCGCACGACGGCCGAGGAAATCTGGAGCGATTGCGGCGGCAAGCTGGATGTTCTGGTGTCCGGCGTCGGCACCGGCGGCACCATCACCGGCTGCGCCCAGGTGCTGAGGCCGCGGCTGGAGAAATTGCACGTCGTCGCGGTCGAGCCCGAGGACAGTTCCGTGCTCTCCGGAGGGGCGCCCGGGCCGCACAAGATCCAGGGCATCGGCGCCGGTTTCGTGCCGCCGGTTCTGGAGACATCCGAGATCGACGAAATACTCTCCATCGGCAACGAGACGGCGTTCGAAACGGCGCGCCAGACCGCCCGGCTGGAAGGCATCCCGGTGGGGATTTCCTCGGGCGCCGCGGTGGCGGCGGCGCTGGAGGTCGGCTCCCGCGCCGAGATGGCGGACAAGCGCATCGTCGCCATCCTGCCGTCCTTCGCCGAGCGCTATCTTTCCACCGATCTGTTCGCCGGCGTGTAGAAGAATGCGGAAAACCCCATGAGCTTCGATGAATCGCAAATCGAGCGCTATGCCCGCCATATCATTCTTCAGGAGGTCGGCGGGCCCGGCCAGGCCAAGCTGCTCGCTTCGAGCGTGCTCGTGGTCGGCGCCGGCGGGCTCGGCTCGCCGCTGCTGCTTTATCTCGCCGCCGCCGGTGTCGGCAGGCTGGGAATCGTCGACGATGACAGGGTCAGCCTTTCGAATCTGCAACGCCAGGTCATCCACAACAATGACGCGCTGGGTACGGCCAAGGTCGACAGCGCCGAGCGCGCCATCGCGGCGATCAATCCGGATGTCGAGGTGGTCACCCATAAGGAGCGGCTGACGGCGGAAAACGCCATGGATCTGGTCTCGGCCTACGATGTCGTGGCCGACGGCAGCGATAATTTCGCCACCCGCTTTCTCGTCAACGACGCCTGCTACCTGGCGCAACGGACGCTTGTGTCGGCGGCGATCCTGCGTTTTGACGGCCAGCTCTCGACCTTCAAGGCGCATGCCGGCGAGGGCCATCCCTGTTACCGCTGCATTTTTCGCGAACCGCCGCCGCCCGGGCTGATTCCGTCATGCGCCGAAGGCGGCATTCTCGGCGCCATCGCCGGTTCGATGGGCTCGCTGCAAACCACCGAAGTGCTGAAGGAATTGCTCGGCATCGGAGACAGCCTGTCGGGCACGCTGATCATTTACGATGCGCTCAGCGCCACCTTCCGCAACGTGCGCGTCAAGCCCGACCCGAGCTGTCCGCTGTGCGGCGAGAATCCGACCATTACCGACCTCACATCGCACAATGCGAGCGCGCGCGAAAGCTGCGCGGTGACTTGATCCCGGGCTGTTGCGCTGGCCGCGCTCGCTTGCCACACTCCCTTCGTCATCAAGCGGAAGCGGAGCCAGGCGCGGTGCTGAAAGACGAAATCATCGATATCGCCGATATCTATGTTCCGACGAAACGGCGCAAGGGCCTCAACGAAGAGACCGTCGCCGCCCTCGCCGAAAGCATCCTGGAAGAAGGTATGAAAGTGCCGATACAGGTGCGCAAGGACGCGGGCCGCTATGTCCTGGTCGAGGGCCTGCACCGGCTGGAGGCGTGCCGCGCTCTCGGCGAAGAGAAAATCACCTGCCTCTTCGTGGCGGCGCGCAAATCCTGAGGCATGGCTGAAAAGGCTTTCAAATCTCCCAAACAGGGCGTTCTCAAACGGTTCGGCTATCAGGTCGGCGCGCGCGGCCCGATGCGGCGCGAGCGCGAGAAAATTCTGCACCGGGTCTTCGCCTACGGTGGGCCGCTCGAGATCGAGGGTGTCGATTGGGCGGAATGGGGCGCCGGCGAATCGCCTGAGCGCCTGCACAAAATGAGCAACACGCTCTACGCCCTGAAAACGAATTTAGAGAAAAAGAAAGAGCGCGGCAAAAACCAGGAGGCGATCACGGATTACGACCGCGATCTGGAATTTTTGAAAACCACCTATTATGACGGGCGCTTCGAATTTCACTGGCCCGACTGGTAATGGCCCGACTGGTAATTTGGAGCCCGGCTCAGATTTGAGATTCGATCACCCGGTCGGGCGGCATGTGGCCATCGGCCCAGGTCTGAATGTTGATCAGTACCTTTTCGCCCATATCGAGGCGGCCTTCGAGCGTCGCCGAACTCATATGCGGCAGCAGCACGACATTGTCGAGCGTCAGCAGTTTCGGGTTGATCGCGGGTTCGTTTTCGTAAACGTCGAGACCGGCTCCGGCGATGTTTCCCTGCTCCAACAAGGTGGCCAGCGCCGCCTCGTCGATGGCATGGCCGCGCGAGGTGTTGACGATATAGCTGGTCGGGCGGATCAGTTTCAGGCGGCGCGCCGAAAGCAGATGGAAGGTTGCCGGCGTGCTCGGGCAATGAATGGTGATGAGGTCCATATGGGCCAACATCTGATCGAGGCTTTCCCACCAGGTGGCGTCGAGCTCTTCTTCGATCTCTTCATGTACGCGTTTTCGATTGTGATAGTGGATAGAGAGCCCGAAGCCGAACGCGCGGCGCGCCACCGCCTGGCCGATGCGGCCCATGCCGATGATGCCGAGCCGTTTGCCCCAGATGCGCTGGCCCAGCATCGAGGTCGGCGCCCAGCCCTGCCAGCTTCCGCCATGCACCAGCCTGTCGCCTTCGGTCAAACGCCTCGGCGCCGCCAATATCAGCGCCATCGCCATATCGGCCGTGTCTTCCGTCAACACGCCCGGCGTGTTGGTAACGATGATACCGCGCTCCGTGGCGGCGGCCAAATCGACATGATCGACGCCGGTGCCGAAACTGGCGATCAGCTTGAGCTGCTCGCCGGCGGCGGCGATGACCTCGTGGTTGACGATATCGGTGACCGTCGGCACGAAGACATCGGCGCTCCGCACGGCGGCGATCAGTTCGCCTTGGCTTAGCGGCGTGTCGGATTCGTTGAGGCGGGTGTCGAACAGCTCCATCATGCGCGCCTGAATATGATCCGGCAGGCGGCGGGTGACGAAGACCAGCGGTTTCTTGTTCGACGGTGGCATGATTTTCCCTGTTCTACTCCCTGCCGGGCAGCGCGCGGCTTGGGCCGGCGAAACGCTCTCTCATGTTTAGCAAAGCAGGCTCAACGAGACAATCGAGCGCGGCGCCGCCGATCTGGTATAAAATGGCTTGTCGAATAGATGTTCCGACCCCGAAACACATATATCCGAATGCATCTCGCGCGCTTGCTCATTATGAATTTCATCGCCGCCGGCCTCATCGCCGGTTTGCTGGCGTTGCCCGGCCGGCCCGCCATGGCCGAGGATTCGCTGCCGCTGCCGCGCTTCGTCTCGCTGAAATCGACGCAAGTAAATATGCGCACGGGCCCCGGCATGCGCTATCCCATCGAATGGGTATATCAGCGCCGCGCGCTGCCCGTCGAGGTAATCGCCGAGTTCGACAATTGGCGCCAGGTGCGCGATTCGGAAGGCGTGATGGGATGGATTCACCGCTCGCTTCTGTCGGGCCGGCGCACCGCCCTGGTGACGCCGCCCGAGCGCATGTTCCGCCGCGCCCCGGACGCCGACGCGCCGGCCCTGTTCCGCGCCGCGCCTGGCGTCGTGGTGAATATAATTTCCTGCGACGGCCAGTGGTGCCGCGCCGAACAGGGCGATTCGACGGCCTGGACAAGGCAGAACGGGCTGTGGGGCGTCTATCCCGGCGAATTGATCGAATAGCACGGCGGCGCGGCGGCGGTTATTCGAAATCGCTACCGAGGGCGCGCCGCGCATCCTCGGCAATGACCGCCATATGGCCATAGTTGGAATGGTTCACCGATATCACCGCGCGCAGCGTCGCGTCGCGGAATTTTTCGATCTCTTCGGCGCTGAAGTCGAAGCGGAGAAAATGCACGGCCGATGTCTTGCCCTCGTCGGTGGTGCGCTCGACGCCGTCGGCGATCGGCCGCGCGGCGATGGCGCTGTCGCCGAGTTCAATGCGGATGCCGTTCTCGACGCCGCCGAGGCGCGCCAGCTCGCGCGCCCGCACCCGGCTGTCGGCGATTTCGAACATGAGCGTCGCGATGAGATTTTTGCCGTTTGGAATCAAGGGGTTGTAGGCGTTCAATTCGCCTGAAATTTGGCCCTCTCCGCCGCCCTCGACAAACAGCATCTCGTGAACCTGCATCCACATGGTGTCGTAACTCTCGAAATAGAAAGTGGCAAACGGGCCGACGGCGATGCGCCGGTGGCGTTTGACGCGGCTGATTTCCGCGCGCCGCGCCGCGCGCTCGGCGCCGTAAGCCGCCATATCCATAATGTCGGCAGGCGTTATTTGGCGTTTCGCCGTCATCCAGACTTTCCTAGTTGCCCAGGCCAAAGGCCTTGGCGAAGAGTTCGATGGGATGGTAGGCGCGCGGGTCTTGCGCCAGACCTGTGGCGGATTCTGTATTCTCCGCCGCCAGCCGTTCCATGCCGGCCTGGATATGGCTGGCGGCGAGGGGGCATTCGGAGGCGATGAATCGGCTGGCTTTTTCCAGGGCGCGGCGCGCCGTCGGCTTGCCGACCTTGAGCGCCGTATCGTGGAAATCCCTGGTCACGCCCATCGAGCCGCCATGGCCCGAGCAGCGCTCGATCACCTCGACTTCAAGGCCGGGTACCAGGCGCAGCATTTCCGCCGCTTTGTGGCCGATATTTTGGGCTCGGGAGTGACATGCCATATGCAGGGTGACGCCGCCTTCGAGCGCCCCGTCGCCTTCCGCCAAACCCTCCTTGCCGGCGATGGCGACGATATATTCGCTGATATCGAAGCTGTGCGCGGCGAGCCGCGCCACGCCTGAGTCGCCGGGCACGAGCAGCGGCCATTCGAGCTTCAGCATCAGGGCGCAGCTCGGCACCAGGGCGACCACGTCATAGCCCTTGTCGATCCAGCTCACCAGCTCCGCCGCGGTCTCCTGTGCGTTCTCGGCGACGCGGGCGATGTCGCCCTGTTCGAGCTGGGGCATGCCGCAGCAGCACGGATAAACAACCTCGCTCGCCACCCCATTATGGGCGAGAACCGCGCGCGCGGCTTCGCCGATGGCCGGCGAATTGTAATTGGCGAAGCAGGTGGCGTAGAGCGCGACCTTGCGGCCATGCGCCGGCGCCGCCTGGTTGACCGCCGGCGCACCCTTGCGCGCCCGGCGCAGCAGGCTGGGGTTACGGTATTCGGGCAGGCGCGCATCGCGGTGGATACCGGCGGCCTTTTCCATCGCCCACCGGCTCGGGCGATTGTCGGTTTTTGCCGCCCAATTCATCAGCGGCGCAATATGGCGGGCAAGGCGGCCGTTCTTGTCGGTTTCGGCGAGGCGCCGGCTGGCCGAGGTCGGCGCCCGCCCCTGGCGATGCTGGTTGGCGCGGTAGCGCAGCATGAGATGCGGAAAATCGATATCCCATTCATGCGGCGGGGTGTAGGGGCATTTGGTCATGAAGCACATGTCGCAAAGCGTACACGCGTTGACGACGGCCTCGAACGCGCTCGAGGCAACGCCGTCGACCTCGCCGGTTTCGCCTTCATCGACCAGATCGAACAGGCGCGGGAAGGAATCGCAGAGGCTGAAACAGCGCCGGCAGCCATGGCATATGTCGAACACCCGGCGCAATTCCGCGTCGAGCGCCGGGCCGTTGAAAAATTCGGCCTCGCGCCAGGGGACAGGATGGCGCGTCGGGGCGCCGGGTTCCGCGGCCATCTATTGTGCTGCCTATTTATACCAAGGAGCGGTGATAATGGCCCATATGGACGGCGAAGTGAATTTCGACGGTCCCGGCGCTCTATGCCTTGGCCCGATCAGAGTGAATCGAGGGCTTTCTGGAAGCGCCCGGCATGAGATTTCTCGGCCTTGGCGAGAGTCTCGAACCAGTCGGCGATTTCGTCGAAGCCCTCGTCGCGCGCGGTGCGCGCCATGCCCGGATACATATCCGTATATTCATGGGTTTCGCCGGCGACGGAAGCGGCGAGATTGCTCGATGTATCGCCGATCGGCAAACCGGTCGCCGGATCGCCGGTCTCCTGCAAATAGTCGAGATGGCCGTGCGCATGGCCGGTTTCGCCTTCCGCCGTCGAGCGGAAGATCGTCGATACGTCGTTGAAACCCTCGATATCCGCCTTGCGCGCGAAATAGAGATAACGCCTGTTTGCCTGGCTCTCACCCGCGAAAGCGTCTTTCAGATTCTGTTCGGTCTTGGTCCCTTTCAGTGCCGGCATCGGCTTCTCTCCCAAATTGTTGTGTGTGTGCGGCGCGGTTTGTGCAGAACAGCCTTATATGCCGCAGGCGGGCAGGCGGGTCAAGTTTTATTAGAATCGTTCTAAATTTATTCGGCGGGAAAAAAGCGGCGGCGCAATCGGCCTCGCCCGGCGCCGTTGCTAGCCGGACGAACCGCCGTTCTTGACGCGGATGATGATGTCTATCCGCGAAATACTGGCGCCTTCGGGAAGCGCCGGCAGGTCCCCGATAACGACACTGTTGTCGGAAACGTCGCGCAATTCTCCACTATCCTCGAAAAACAAATGGTGATGGCGGCTGACATTGGTGTCGAAATAAGAGCGCCCCGAATCGACCACCAATTCGCGCAGCAGCCCGGCGGTGGTGAACTGATGCAATGTGTTGTAGACGGTGGCGAGGGATACGCTGAAACCCTCGCCGAGCGATTCGGCATGCAACTGTTCGGCGGTAATGTGCCGCCCGCCGCCCGAAAACAGCAGCCCGGCGAGCGACAGGCGCTGGCGCGTCGGCCGCAGGCCGGCGGTGCGGACCAGTTCGGTGATTTCGTTCGCAACAGCGGCTTGGCGCATGTTTAGTTCCACCCACAATCACATGTGTCGCGTCTTATGTTGCACAAGATAATGCAGAACAACCCTAAATCAAGTGGGGATTGGAATTTCCTGCCTTCGCGGCGGCGTCAATCGCCGGTTATCATGCGGTTGACGAGTTCCTTCACCGTCGGAATGAAGCCATTGGAATAAAACGGATCGGTTGCGAAGCGGTAGCCGCCATGGCCCGAGAACATCAATTGGTTGTCGACACCGTCTTCGTGAATGATGTCCTGCAGGGTCTTTTGGATGCAAAAGCTGCGCGGGTCGGCCTTTTTGCCGGTGGTGCCGTCCGGGTTTGTCGACCAATTGCTGAAGCGGCAGGATGACAGGCAACCCATGCAGCTTGCCTGATCGTTGCGGATTTCCCGCGCCATTTCGTCGGTCACGAATATCAGGGTCGAATCGGGGGTTTTCATGGTCCGTCTGAAGCCCTTGCGGAACCATGCCTGGGCGCGTTTTAGATCGCCCCTGGTGAGATAAAAGGAGCGTCCGCGCGGGCCCGGCGTGAATTCCTGATCGTGATCGCCGAGCGGCTCCGAGGTAAACGCCAGCTGACGGTTATCGCGCTCTTCGAGTTCGTTGATAAATTTGTTGCGCACGGCCGAGGAATAAAATCCGGTGGGGCTGAATTTATTGAGCCCGACATCGCCCTTTTTCAGGCTCAACAGGCGCTGCTTCCAGCTTTCCGATATCGGGCTTTCGCGGGTCACCAACGGGCGCGTGCCGAGTTGGAAGGCGATCGGGCCAAGCTCCGGATTGCCGATCCAATCCTGCCAGTCGCGCAGATACCAAACGCCGCCGGCCATGATGATCGGCACCTTCTGCAAGCCGATGCTGTTCATCAATGTGCGCAGGTCGCGGACGCGCGGATAGGGGTCTTCCGGCTGGTCCGGGTCTTCGTTGTTCGACAGGCCGTTATGGCCGCCGGCGCGCCACGGGTCCTCATACACGACGCCGCCGAGCAGATCCTCGAACTTGTGATAGGCGCGTTTCCACAGCGCCCGGAAGGCGCGGCCGGAGGAGACGATGGGGTAATAATGCAGCTGATATTGATTGGCGATCTCGGCGATGCGGTAGGGCATGCCGGCGCCGCAGGTGACGCCGTGGACGAGACCCTTGCTGCGCTCCAGGATGGCGCGCAGGATCCTTTCGCTGGCCGCCATTTCCCACAATATGTTGATGTGCAGCCGGCCTTCTCCGCCCGATGTTTCATGCGCGATACGGGCCTGCGTTACGCCGCCTTCGACGGCGTATTTCACCAGCTCCTCATGGCGCTCGCGGCGCGTCCGGCCATGATAGATCTGCGCTATCGGCCGGCCGTCCGCAGCGTAGGAATCGGCATTGACGCCGGAGAAGGTGCCGACGGCGCCGGCCGCCGCCCAGGCGCCCGAAGAAAGCCCGTTGGTCACGCCGATGCCCTTGCCGCCCTCGATCAAGGGCATCACTTCGCGGCCCGAAACGATGAGTGGATGAAGTGCCTTCAATTCATCCCCGCTCCATAGCTTGGCAAAAGGGCGGCCGCCCTAAGGCGAACGCCGCCCGATTGCGTTCAATGATCAAATTGGACGTATTACCGCCCGCGGCAAGCCCGCGCGCCATGATCATAGCCAAACATGGCGCGCCGCCGCGAGCTTTCATTGTCCCAACTAACCGGCGTCCAATCTATCCGGCTTGCGCCTGTTTGCCGATGTCCTCGCCGGTTTCCTGGTTGACGACTTTCATGCTCAGCTTGATCTTGCCGCGGTCGTCGATGCCGAGCACCTTGACCTTGACCTGGTCGCCCTCCTTGAGCACATCGCTGACGGCGCC
>CAJXFT010000004.1 GCA_913053235.1 uncultured Alphaproteobacteria bacterium | reverse complement strand
CCAAGGCTTTCGGACGGCGTCGCGCGCGGCTTCCGATGTGCCGCATCGCTACGCCGCACGCTCCTAGCCGAAAACCTTGGCAAGCCGTCCCTATGAGTCATTATCACCGCTCCTTGGTATAAGTGCGAGGCTGACTGATCTTGTCGGAAAAAGCGCATTATACCGGCCACCGGCAGCGCCTCAGGGAGCGCTTCGCCAAAACCGGCGCCGACGGCCTGGCCGATTACGAATTGATCGAGCTGTTGCTTTTCAGCGCCCTGCCGCGCGGCGACGTGAAACCGCTGGCCAAGAGCCTGCTGGCGCGCTTCGGCAGCGTCGGCGCCGTTCTGTCGGCCGAACCCAGAGCCCTGGCCGAGGTCGAAGGCGCCGGCAAGGCGGTCGTTCACGCCCTCAAACTGGCCGAGGCGGTGTCGCTGAAGACGCTCCGCGACCAGCACCAGGGGCGCCCGGTGATCGCCACCTGGAAGGCGCTCCTGGATTATTGCAAGGCGACTTTGGCGCACCAGATGAACGAACAATTCCACGTTCTCTTTCTCGACAACAACAACACCCTGATCGCCGACGAAACCCAGCAGAAAGGCACGGTCAATCACGTGCCGCTTTATCCGCGCGAAGTCATCAAGCGGGCCTTGGAGCTCAGCGCTTCGGCGATAATTCTCGTCCACAATCATCCGAGCGGCGATGCGACGCCCTCGCCCGCCGATATCGAAATGACCGTCGAGGTGTGCGAGGCCGGCATGAAATTGGGCATCTCCGTGCACGACCATCTGATCATCAGCCGCAACGGCCACAGTTCTTTCAAATCGATGGGCCTGTTGTGAGGCGGGCGGCGTTGATTTCCGTGGCGGCGGCTTTGTGCGTGCTGTCGATGGCACCCGGCGAAGCGGCGGCAAAAGGCGAGCAAACGCTGACCGGATTGCGCGGCATACGCTGGGGCATGAGCGTCAGCGAGGCGATCGCGCTGTTTGACCGTTCGGTTTTGGTTCAGCAAACCAAAACCTCGATCTCGGGATGCTATGTGCGCCATGCCATTCCGATCCGCCTGCTCGACGAGGATTGGTCGATTTGGCTCTGCGAAGCGCCGGACCAAGCGGTCGTCACGGCGCTTAATTTCGAAACCGAAAACCGCCACACCGAACATTTCGACGCCTTCCTGGCGGCCTTTACCGAGGCCTACGGGCCGGCGCACAGCTATTGGCACACCTGCCACAATGTGAACTGGAACAAAACGGTTCAGTATGACTGGTACTTTCCCGAAATGAGAGTGAGCCTGGTCGACCGCGACGCGCCGGCCAATTGGGTCGTCATGCGCTACGAGCCGCCTTCGGACAAGGTCGAATACGGCCCCGGCGTCTGCATCGAGCCGCCGCTCGATTTGCGCCGCGATGCAGCGCCGGATTAGAGCAAATCCCGAGCAGGTGGGATCACCTGCGACGACGCATTTGCTTCCATAAAAATGTTCAGGCGTCGGCGCTCTTGGCCGCCGCGTCCATCATGTCGCTGAGCATCGAAGGCTTGGGAACGCTCGGCTTGGGATAGGCCTTGCGGCTGTGGGTGAGGCCCAATCCGAGGAACATTTCCGCCATCTTGTAGGTCAGCGGGCCGGGATTGATCACCGGCACCGGCAGGTTTTCGGCCATATGGCCATGCGCCTGATGCATGGTGGTGGAGCCCAGCAGGATCACCTCGGCGCCGTCCTCCTCGATACATTGGGTGGCGCAATCGACGAGCTTGGGAAACACCACCTCTTCTTTTCCGCCGAGCAAATTGGCGACGTCGGGCATGACGTTGATCGAGCGCACCGAGACGAGGCGGTCGTTCATGCCGTATTCCTGCGCGGTTTTCTTATAGAGCGGAATCCAGCCGTCCCACTGCGTGACGATGGAAAATTTGTTGCCCATCATCAGCGCCATCAGATAGCAGGCGCGGCCCGGCCCGATCACCGGGATGTCGAGCACCGAGCGCATGGCGTTCATGCCGGAATCGCTCATGGTGTCGATGCAAACGGCGTCGTAGCCGTCGTCCTGGGCGCTCATCGCCGCCTCGAACAGGGCGATATCGCCGAGCAGATAATCGTGATAGCAGTCGAGAATTGCGGGGCCCGCCTTGACGCCGCGAAAATCGAATTCGATATCCGGGCCGAGCGTAACCGAATCGAGTTGCATGCGGCGATTTTCGATCCCCGCCGCATCGAGGGCGAAGGGTACGATTACCAATACTTTGGCCATGACGGTCTCCCTGAATGGTGTGATTGATGGCGAATAATTTGTCCGGACATGATGCCTCATTCCGCGCCCTCAGGAAAGCGTGGACGCCGGAATGGGCAATTTATCCCTGAATGAACGGCGTTCTTGACGGGGCCAGACGCGGGTCCCAAACTGCGCCCGCGCTGGAGGATTTCTCCCGCCAAACGAGACAATTGGAAGAAATTCATGAAACTGATTGGCGTCGATGTCGGCGGCACCTTTACCGACTTGATCATCACCGATAGCGATACCCAAGAGACCGAAATTCATAAGGTTCCGACGACGCCGGAGGACCCCAGCATCGGCGCCACCGAGGGCATCGTTGAGCTTTGCCGGCGCGGCGGCATCGACCCCGGCGCCGTCGACCATGTCTTTCACGGCACCACCATCGCCACCAACGCGGTGCTCCAGTATGACGGCGCGCGGACCGGCATGATCACCAGCGAAGGCTACCGCGATATCATCCATATCGGCCGCCATCAAAGGCCCGAGAATTATTCCATCATGCAGGACATTCCCTGGCAGGCGCGCCCGCTGGTGCGCCGGCGCCACCGCAAGACCGTGCCTGAGCGCCTGACGCCGCCCTCGGGCGAGGTGCTGGTGGCGCTCGACGAAGAAGCGGTGCGCCGGGCGGCGCGCGAATTCAAGGCCGCCGGCGTCGAATCCATCGCCATCTGTTTCCTGTTTTCCTATCTCGAACCCAAGCATGAGCAGCGCGCGCGCGACATCGTGCTGGAAGAATATCCGGAAGCCTTTGTCGCCACGTCAGCACGTGTGGCGCCACAATTCCGCGAATTCGAGCGCTTTACCACCGCCGCCATGAATGCCTTTATCGGCCCCAAGGTGCGCACCTATGTGCAGCGCTTCGACGGCCAGCTCAAAGCGGCCGGACTGGCCGCGGAATTACACATCATGGGCTCCAACGGCGGCGTCGCCACGGCGCAAACGGTGGCGGAACTGCCGGTCGTCACGTTGTTGTCCGGGCCGGCGGCGGGCGTTTTGGGCGGCGCCTGGGCCGCCGCGCTTTCCGAGCGCAGCCGCCTCATCACCTTCGACGTCGGCGGCACCAGCGCCGATATCGGCATCGTCATCGACGGCCAGTACAGCGAAGCCACGGCGCGCGATACCTGGATCGGCGGCTATCCGATCCTCGTCGCCATGATCGATATCGCCACCATCGGCGCCGGCGGCGGCTCGATCGCCCATGTCGATGCCGGCGGCGGCTTCAAGGTCGGGCCGCAAAGCGCCGGCGCGCGCCCCGGCCCGGCCTGTTACGGCAGCGGCGGCGAAGCGCCGACGGTGACCGACGCCAATCTCGCCCTCGGCCGCCTCGATGCCGACAATTTCCTCGGCGGCAGCATGGCGCTCGATGAAAGCGCCGCCGGGAAAGCCATCGACGGCCTCGCCGAGCGCCTCGGCATCGAGCGCTTCGAAGCCGCCGAGGGCGTGCTCACCATCATGAACAGCAACATGGCCAACGCCATCCGCGCCAAGACGGTGCAGAAGGGCATCGACCCGCGCGGCTTTTCACTGGTCGCCTTCGGCGGCGCCGGGCCGTTGCACGGCGCCGAGGTCGCCGACCTGTTGGGCATCCCCGAGGTCGTCGTGCCGCTCCATCCCGGCATCACCTCGGCCGCCGGCCTCCTGACCACCGACCTCAAATACGATCAGATCAAGACCGAGTTCCAGGTCAAGGGCAATGTCGATCTCGACAAGATCAACCGCGACTTCGAGGCGCTCGGCTCGGAGTTGCTCGAACAGTTCGCCTCCGACGGGCTCAGCGAAGCAGAGGTCGAACAGCTCAGATATGGCGACCTCCGCTATGTCGGCCAGGGCTACGAGCTGCGCGTCGCGGTGCCGCCGGGCACCCTCGACGGTGCGGCGCTCGAGCAAGTGTGGCAGGCGTTCCACGAACTGCACGAACAGGAATACGGGCATTTTTTCGCCGACAGCCCGATCGAGATCGTCAATATCCGCCTCACCGGCATCGGCAAGATGCCGAAGATCGCCAACCCGCCCGAGCCGGTCGGAGAATCGCTCGCCGCGGCGCAAGTGAAAACGGCGATGTCGGTGTTCCGCGTCGACGGCGCCCTGCAACGGCTGCAAACGAAATTCTACAACCGTGCTAAACTGCCGCCCGAGGCCGCCTTCGACGGGCCGGCGGTGATCCTGCAAAAAGACACCACCACCGTGGTGCCGCCCGGCTGGACCGCCAGCCTGGACAAGGGCGCCAATTTGATACTCACGAAAGGCTGAATGAGATGTCCGGAAATGGCAGTCAAGACCGCTCCAATCTGCGGCCCATCGATCCCGTCACCGCCAATGTCATCCAGGGCGCGCTGGAGAATATCGCGGTCGAGATGGGCTACAAGCTGATGCGCATGTCCTATTCGAGCATCATCCGCGAATCGGAGGATTTCGGCGCCGCCATCATCGACGTACAGGGCCGCCAATTGTGCGAATCGAAGCAGAGCACGCCGCTGCAAAGCGGCCCCATCCCGGGCTATGTCAAGGGCATGCATCGATTGTTCGAGGAGCGCGGCGACGTGCTGCGCCCGGGCGATGTGATCATCCACAACTCGGCCTATCACGGCGCCAGCCACGGCCCCGACGTCGCCTTCATCGTGCCGGTCTTCTTGGGCGGCGAAAAATTGGTCGGCTATTCGGTGACCACCGCGCATCACCTCGATATCGGCGCCCTCAGCCCCGGCAGTTGCGGCATCGTCGACGCCATGGACGCCTATGCGGAAGGGCTGCAATTCAAGGCGTTGAAGGCCTATGACCGGGGCGTCAGGAACGAGGCGCTGTGGTACATATTGCGCGACAACATCCGCGCCTCCGACCTCGTGGTCGGCGACATGGAGGCCCAGGTGGCGGCCTCGCGTATCGGCGCCGAGCGCTTTTTGGAATTGATCGAACGCTACGACCTCGAAACCGTGCAAGCGGCCTCGGACGCCTTGATGGATTATTCCGAACGCCTCATGCGCCAGGCCATCGAAGCGCTGCCGGACGGCAGCTACAGCGCCATCGGCCACATTGACGGCTTCCTCGATGACCCCCGGCGGCGCGATTTCCGGATCGCCGTCACCGTCACCGTGGCGGGCAGCGATTTGACCGTCGATCTGAGCGGCACGGCGGACCAATGCAACGACCGGCCGATCAATATGCCGCTCGAAGGCACGGTGGATTGTGCGATCTGGCTGACGCTGCGCTCGATCCTCCTCGACAGCGCGGTCTATGGCAGCATTCCGCAGAATTCCGGCCTGGTGCGGCCGATCAAGATCGTCGCGCCCGAGGGCTGCCTGGCCAATCCGATTTTTCCCGCCCCCACCATCGCCCGCGCCACGCCCGGCAATATCGTCGCCGACACGATGATGAAGGCGCTCAGCGAAGCGGTGCCGACAAAGGTCGGCGCCGGCGTCGGCAACCTCAAGGTGGTGGCTTTCAGCGGCATCAAGGGCGAGCAGCATTGGGTGCATATGGAAATCCATGAAGGCAGCTATGGCGGACGCTACGGCAAGGACGGCATGGACGCGGTCGACACGCTCTACGCCAACACGCGCAACAATCCGATCGAGGATATCGAATCGCACACGCCTCTCCGGGTGACGCGCTACGAGCTGCGCGACGACGCCGCCGCCGCCGGGCGCTGGCGCGGCGGTATCGGCTCGATCCGCGAGGTCGAATTCCTCGAAGACAGCTTCATCTCGATCGAGGGCGACGGCCATAAATTCGCGCCCTGGGGATTCGACGGCGGCGCCGAGGGCAATACCGCCAGCCTCGACTATCTCGACACCGCCGGCGGGCGCACCGGCCTGCCGTCGATGATGCCCAACCGGGCGGTCAAGGCCGGCGAATCGCTGGCCCTTACCGGAACCTGCGGCGGCGGCTACGGCGATCCGCTGACGCGCCCCGAAAGAGATGTTTTGGAAGACGTGCTGGACGGTTATATTTCGGTCCAGAGCGCGAAGGACGATTACGGCGTCATCATCACGCCGGCCCTGGAACTCGATTCCGCGGCGACGGCTGAGAGACGCGGCGCCACAGGGAAATGACAGCAGACGTAAAAGGAGCCAACCCATGAGGATCAAAGTCATCAACCCGAACACGACGCTCGAAATGACGGCGGGGATCGGCGACGCGGCACGCTCGGTGGCGCGGCCGGGTACGGAAATCATCGATGTCAGCCCCGATTTCGGCCCCACCTCGATCGAATCCTATTATGACGAATATGTCGCCGCCTGCGGCGTCCTCGACGAGGTGCGCAAGGGCGAGAACGAAGACATCGACGCCTATGTCATCGCCTGCTACGGCGATCCGGCGCTCCACGCGGCGCGCGAAATGACGGAGAAGCCGGTGATCGGCATCGCCGAGGCGTCCTTCTACACCGCGGCCATGCTGGCGGCGCGTTTCTCCATCGTCTCGGTGGTGCCGCGCGTGCGCACCATGCTGGAGGAATTGGTGCACAGCTACGGCATGCAGGACAAAGTCATCGCCATCCGCACGACACCGCTTTATGTGCTCGATATCGAGAAGGACCCGGTCGGCTCGTTCGACAAGCTGAGCGACGAAGTGCGCCGCTCGGTCAAGGAGGACGATGCCGAGGCGGTTTGTCTCGGCTGCGCCGGTTTCGCCAAATTCGCCGAGGAACTGGAAGACGAGCTCGGCGTGCCGGTGCTCGACGGCGTGGTATGCGCCACCAAGCAGGCGGAAGTGCTGGTCGAGCTCGGCAAAAAGACGAGCAAGCGCATGACCTACCGGCCGCCCGAGAAGAAACGCTTCACCGGCATGTTCGCGCATTTCTCGACCGACGGTTCGGCCGACAAGAAACAAGCGGCGGCCGAATAAGGCGCGCGCTCAAGTGATGGCGGCATTATGATTCCACGCTACAGCCGGGCGGAAATGGCCGCCATCTGGGAGCCCGAGAACCGCTTTCGCATTTGGCTCGATATCGAACTTTACGCCCTGGAGAAGCAGGTCGAAATCGGAATCGCGCCGAAGACGGCGCTGGCGGCGCTGAAGAAAGCGGCGAAAAACCATCTCGCCAAGATCACCGACGCCAAGGCGATCGACAAGATCGAGCGCGAGACCCGCCATGACGTCATCGCCTTCCTCACCAACCTTGCCAAGCATGTCGGCCCGCATTCGCGCTTCATCCACCAGGGGCTGACCTCCTCGGATGTGCTCGATACCTGCCTGGCGGTGCAGCTCTGCCAGGCCTCGGACCTGCTGCTCGTCGATCTCGACGCCGTGCTGAAGGCGCTCAAGCGGCGCGCCAAACAGCACAAGAAAACGCTTTGCGTCGGGCGCAGCCATGGCATCCATGCCGAGCCGACCAGCTTCGGCCTCAAGCTCGCCGGCCATTACGCCGAGTTCGAAAGGGCGCGCGAGCGCATGGCGATGGCGCGTCATGAAATCGCCACCTGCGCCATTTCCGGCCCCGTCGGCACCTTCGCCTCGGTCGATCCCCGCGTCGAGGCGCATGTCGCCAAGCGCCTCGGCCTCAGACCGGAGCCGGTTTCCAGCCAGGTCATTCCGCGCGACCGCTACGCCGCCTATTTCTCATGCCTCGGCGTTATCGCCGGTTCGCTCGAGCGCCTCGCCGTCGAGATCCGCCATTTACAGCGCTCGGAAGTGCGCGAGGCGGAGGAATTTTTCGCCCCCGGCCAGAAGGGCTCCTCGGCGATGCCGCACAAGCGCAACCCGATCCTCACTGAAAACCTGACCGGCCTGGCGCGTATCGTGCGCGCCGCCGTCACCCCGGCGCTGGAAAATGTCGCGCTCTGGCATGAGCGCGACATCTCGCACTCCTCGGCCGAGCGCGTGTTCGCCCCCGACGCCACCATCGCGCTTGATTTCGCCCTCGCCCGCCTCGCCGGCGTGGTGGAGAATCTCATCGTCTACCCAAAGGCCATGCGGGCGAATCTGGAGAGCCAGGGCGGTCTGGTCTACAGCCAGCGCGTTCTGCTCACCCTCATTCAGGCCGGCATTTCGCGCGAGGACGCTTACCGCATCGTGCAAACGAATGCCATGCAGGTGTGGAAGGAGAGCGGCAGTTTTGAGGAACGCCTGTGGGCGGATGAAGCCGTCAGCATAAGATTAAGCCGGGAGGAGCTCTCGGCCTGCTTCGACCCGGCGCCTTATCTCGTTCATGTCGACACTGTCTTCGAGCGCGTATTCGGCGCCGGAAGAAAAACAAAAAAGCCGCGCCGAGTAATTCGCGGGATCACCAAAGGAACAAAAAAATGAGCAAGCCCACCGTCCTCATCACCGGCGCCGGTATCGGCATCGGCCATTGCTCGGCCCTCGCCTTCGCCGCGGCGGGCTATCACGTCTATGTCACCGATGTGCTCGACAAGGAGGGTGCGGAGACGGTGAGCGCCATCGAGGCGGCGGGCGGCACGGCGGCGTTTCATCATGTCGATGTCACCGATACGGGTAATGTAAATGCCGCCGTCAAGGCAGCGGAAGCCGCCACCGGCGCCCTCGATGCGGTGGTCGCCAATGCCGGTATCGCGCATAAGGTATTGCTGGATGACATGAGCGACGAGAAATGGGCGCATACGCTGGACGTCGATTTGAGCGGTGTCTTTCGCCTCTGCCGCGCCGCCTCGCCGGCCATGCGGGCAGAGGGTCGGGGCGCCATCGTCGCCCTCTCCTCGGTGATGGGCACGACCTATGGCTGGCACGATCATGTGCAGTATAACGCCGCCAAATCCGGCGTCGTCGGGCTGGTGCGCGGCCTGGCCTGCGATTTGGGCACCGACGGCGTGCGCATCAACGGCCTCGCGCCCGGCTTCATCAAGACCGCCCAGGCGCTCTCGACCGTGCATTCGGTCGGCATGCCGGGGCTCGAGGCGGCGGCGAAATATGTCCCACTCGGGCGCTACGGCGAGCCCGAGGACATCGCCGACGTTATTTTGTTCCTCTGTTCCGACGGCGCCCGCTACATGACCGGCCAAACGATCATTGTGGATGGCGGGCTGACAGTGGGGCGCTATTAGGAATTAGGAAACTCTTCCGAATAGGCCCTTCCTCCCCGGCGGGGAGGAAGGGTTTGGGTTGGAGGGGGGAGCAAAGCGCGCTCCGCGCGCTAAGTTTGCCCCTTCTCCCTAATCCCTCTTCCCCTCGGGGAAGAGGGACTTATTCCAGCGCCGCTTCTTCACCGAGGAGCGCCGTGCGAAACCGGTCCTTCAGATAGGCGCCGTCGCGCGGCGGCAGGACGCGCGGCAATTTCTCGGCCTTGACCTTGATGATCGCGGCGACCGGCCCGGGCGCCTCAACAATGAGCGGCAGCGCGGCATCGAGGCCGGCCGGGTCGCGCACGAGGCAGGTTTCGACGAAGCCACAAGCTTCCGCCACGCCGGCGAGATCGACATGGTGCGATGTGTGGCTGCGCTGCATGCCGGTCTCGCCGTGGCGCTCATTGTCGAGCACGGCGAGGGCGAGGTTGGCCGGGCGCTGGGTGGCGATGGTGGCGAGGCTGCCCAGGCCCATGGTCAGATCGCCGTCGCCGGTGATGACGAGGACCCGCCGTCGCGGCTGCGCCAGAGCGAGGCCGAGGCCGATCGAGGCGGCGTTTCCCATCGCGCCCCAGAGCAGGAAATCGAGCGGGTTGTTTTCGACCGCGGCGCAATCCCACGCCGGTGAGCCGAGGCCGCCGATGACCAGCGCCTCGCCGCGGCACGCCAGTATGGCGGCGACGACATCGCGCCGGCCGAGCTCGGTATCGGGACGCTCAGCCATTTTGCCCCGGCTCGGAAAAACTTTTGACGCCGATGACGCGCTGGGCGATCAGAACGGCGACCGCGCTCATGGTCTCGAAGGCGAACGCCGCCGCGCCGGCCACCATTTCGCCCGCCGCATTCGCATCTTCAACCCGATGCACGACGACACCGCATCGCTCGAGATGCGCCGCCGCGCTTTGCCCCATCGGCAATTGCCACGGATTGAACTCGTGCCATTCGCCGCGCATGGTGACGATCATTAAGAGCGGCAAGCGGCAGGTGCGCACCAGCGAGAGCGCCTGGATGCAATTGCCGACGCCGCTCGACTGCATCAGCAGTGCCGCGCGCGCGCCGCCGAGCCAGGCGCCGGCGGCGACACCGATTCCTTCCTGTTCGGAAGAGAGCAGCACCGGGCGCATCGAATCATCCTCCGCGCAGAGCTGCAAAAGCGTGTCCAGGCCGCCGTCGGGCACATAGGGAATCTGCCGTATACCGGCCTGTGACAGCGCCGCATGGGCGCCATGACCCCAATCCCGCGGAGAATCAACCATATTTAATTATCATGCTAATTATTTTAGTGAAATTAGCTCGTTTGCCGTTTCGCCCGCGGCCGCCCTATTCCTCCGACAATTGTTCCGCCGCCTGATCGAGAAGCCGGTCCATATTGCGGCGGACTTCGGCTTCGTCCTCGCTGCGGCCGTTGGCCTGAAGATCGCCCAACACCTTGCGCAACACATCGTCATCGCCGGGCTCCTCGAAATCCGATACCACGACCTGTTTGGCGTAGGCGTCGGCGTCGGCGCCGGTGATATTCATCAGATTCGCCGCCCACAGGCCGAGCAGTTTGTTGCGCCGTGCCGTGACTTTGAATTTGAATTCCTCGTTATGCTTGAACTTGGCTTCCGCCGCCGATTTCCGTTTTTCAAATCCGTTGTTCATTCCCTCGGCTCCTTGTTTCTGTTATCCGGCGCCCCCGAGCGCCCGTCCATTGTGCCAAAGGGGCGTCTTGTGGTCTATGTTTCGTCGGCAACGAGCGCCGTTCGCCGATCAGCGAGGGGTGCCGCCATAAAAGACCCTTGGCCTCTATATGAAACCTGTCAGCCGCTTTGTAAACTGGGTAATTCCGTCGCAGGCACCGAGGCGCCCAAGCGCGCGCCGATTCACCGTCAGGGAGATGCGAAATTCATCATGTGCACCCTGGTGATTCTTTATCGTCCCGGCCATGACTGGCCGGTGCTCATCGCCGCCAACCGCGATGAAATGCTCGACCGCGCCTGGTCAAACCCGGCGCGCCATTGGCCGGACCGCCCGGAAGTGGTCGCCGGGCGCGACGAATTGGCGGGCGGAAGCTGGCTCGGCGTCAACGATCACGGCGTCGCCGCCGGAATTTTGAACCGGGTCGGCTCGCTCGGCCCGAGCGAAGACATGCGCACGCGCGGCGAATTGGTGCTGGATGCGCTCGATCACAGCGACGCGGCGGCGGCGGCGCAAGCGCTCATCGCCCTTGACGGCGGCGCCTACCGCTCCTTCAACCTGGTGCTGGCCGACAATAGCGGCGCTTTCTGGCTGCGCCATGACGGCGCCGCGGCGATCCATTGCGAAGCCATTCCGCCGGGCCATTCGATGTTTACCGCGCATGACAGAAATTCTCCCGATTCGCCCCGCGTGCGGCGCCATTTGCCGCGTTTCGAGAGCGCCGCCGCGCCCGACCCGGAGCGCCACGACTGGCAGTCATGGGAAAAACTCTTAGCAAGCAAAGAAAAAGATGAAAAGAGCGATTCGGCGGAGGCCGCGATGTGCGTCGTGACGGACCTCGGATTCGGCACCGTGAACGCCTCGCTGATCGCGCTGCCGGCCGCCTCATCGCCACCCCGGCGCCCGGTTTGGCGTTTCGCGGCGGGGCCGCCCTCCGATTTTTCCTTTTCTATTATAGAGGCTTAGGCCCCGTCGGCGCGCCATCCATACGAACCCGGCGCGAAGGCAAGGGGTGAGAATTGTTTTGCCCGGACTCTTTGATTAAGGTCTTGGCCAGCGCGTCCCGATGACGAGGCGCGGCCCGTGGCGCGGTGCCCGCGGGTTTCACGATTCTCTCCGTTGCGGAGGTCCGGCGATGTCCCGTCGCAGGCGTATTTACGAAGGCAAGGCCAAGGTGATCTACGAGGGCACCGAGCCCGGCACCCTTGTGCAATATTTCAAGGACGACGCCAACCGCGACGCCAGCGGCGAAACCGCGACGATCACCGGTAAGGGCGTGCTCAACAACCGCATTTCGGAGCATTTGATGACCCGCCTCGCCGAGATCGGCGTGCCGACCCATCTGGTGCGCCGCCTCAACATGCGCGAGCAGTTGATCCGCGAGGTCGAAATCATTCCGGTGCAGGTGGTGGTGCGCAACATCGTCGCCGGTTCCCTGGCCAAGCGGCTGGGGATGGAGGAAGGCACCGCGTTGCCGCGCTCGATCGTCGAATATTATTACAAGAGCGACGAGCTCGGCGATCCGATGATTTCGGAGGAGCATATCACCGCCTTCGGCTGGGCCATGCCGCAGGAGCTTGACGACATGCTTTCGATGGCGCTCAGGGTCAACGATTTCCTGTCGGGTCTGTTTTACGGCACCGGCATCCGTCTCGTCGATTTCCGCCTCGAATTCGGCCGTCTGTGGCAGGGCGAGGAACTGCGCATCGTTCTGGCCGATGAAATCAGCCCCGATTCCTGCCGCCTGTGGGACCTCGAAACCGACGAGCGGCTCGACAGCGACCGCGCGCGGCTCAGCCTGAGCGAGGCCGCCGAGGCTTATCAGGAGGTCGCCCGCAGGTTGGGCATCCTGCCGCAATCGGATGTCGTCGATATGCATGGCCGCAGCCACGCCAGTTAACGCCTAATAACATTGGTCAACGCCGGGCCGAAGCGAAGAGATGAAAGCCAAAATTCACATCACCCTGAAACCGGGCGTCCTCGACCCGCAGGGCAAGGCGATCCAATCCTCGCTCGGCGCGCTCGGCTTCGAAGGCGTCGAGAATGTCCGCCAGGGCAAATATATCGAGCTCGATATCGGCGAAAGCGACGCCGCGAAAGCGGGCGAGCAGCTCACCCGGATGTGCGATAAGCTGCTCGCCAATACCGTGATCGAGAACTACACCATCGATTTGGAGACATGAAAGCCGCCGTCATCGTTTTTCCCGGCTCCAATTGCGACCGCGACGTCAAGGTCGCTCTCGAGGCCTCGATCGGCACGGCGCCGGCGATGGTGTGGCACGGCGACGGCGCCCTGCCCGATTGCGATTTGATCGTCCTCCCCGGCGGCTTCTCCTACGGCGACTACTTACGCTCGGGCGCGATGGCGGCCAATTCGCCGATCATGCGCGCCGTCATCGCCCAGGCCAGGCGCGGCACCCGGCTCCTGGCGATCTGCAACGGCTTCCAGATCGCCGCCGAGGCAGGGCTGCTGCCGGGAGTTCTGATGCCCAACGCCTCGCTCAAATTCGTCTGCAAGGATGTCCTCCTCAGGGTGGATTCGGCGGACAGCCCGTTCACGCGAAATTATGCGCCCGGCGCCATCGTGCGCATGCCGATCGCCCACCGCGACGGCAATTATTTCGCCGCCGCCGCGGAATTGGACGCGTTGGAAGAGGAAAACCTCATCGCCTTCCGCTATTGCGATGCGCAAGGGACACCGTCCGCCGCCGCCAACCCCAACGGATCGGCGCGCAATATCGCCGGTATCTTCAACAGGGAGCGCAGCATACTCGGCATGATGCCGCACCCCGAACGGCTCGCCGATGCGCGCCTCGGCGGCGACCACGGCAAGGCCATGTTCGACGGCCTGATGGCGGCCCTGGCATGAGTGGTGGTGGCGGTCGCCACGGCGATAGGGCGGCGCCGGACGCCGAGACGATTGCCGCGCATGGCCTGGGCGAGGCCGAATACGCGCTCATCGAGAAGCGCATGGGGCGCCCGCCCAACATCACCGAGCTCGGCATTTTTTCCGTCATGTGGAGCGAACATTGCTCCTACAAATCGTCCAGTATCTGGCTCAAGAAACTGCCCACCGAAGCCGCCTGGGTGATTTGCGGCCCCGGCGAGAACGCCGGGGTGATCGATATCGGCGACGGCCAGGCGGCGATCTTCAAGATGGAAAGCCACAACCATCCCTCCTTCATCGAGCCCTATCAGGGCGCCGCCACCGGCGTCGGCGGCATCATGCGCGATGTGTTCACCATGGGGGCGCGCCCGATCGCCAATATGAACGCGCTCCGCTTCGGCGATCCGGCGCATCCCCGGACCCGCCATCTGGTCTCCGGCGTCGTCGCCGGCATCGGCGGCTACGGCAATTGCATGGGCATCCCCACCATCGGCGGCGAATGCAATTTTCACCGCGCCTATGACGGCAACATCCTGGTCAACGCCATGACCGTCGGCCTCGCCGACAAGACGCGCATTTTCTATTCCGCCGCCGCCGATATCGGCCATCCGGTGGTCTATGTCGGCTCCAAGACCGGGCGCGACGGCATTCACGGCGCCACCATGGCGTCGGCCGAGTTCGATGCCGACACGGAGGAAAAGCGCCCGACCGTCCAGGTCGGCGACCCGTTCACCGAAAAGCTGGTGCTCGAAGCCTGCCTCGAGCTGATGGCGACCGATGCCATCCTCGCCATTCAGGATATGGGCGCGGCGGGCTTGACCTGCTCCTCGGTGGAGATGGTGAGCAAGGGCGGCACCGGGATCGAGCTCGACCTCGACCGCGTGCCGGTGCGCGAGACCGGCATGACGCCTTACGAGATCATGCTGTCGGAAAGCCAGGAGCGCATGCTGATGGTGCTCAAACCGGGCTCCGAGGATGCGGCGCGCAAGATTTTCGAAAAATGGGGGCTCGATTTCGCCATCGTCGGGTGCATTACCGATAGCGGCCGCATGGTGCTGAAAAGCGGCAACAACATCGTCGGCGACCTGCCGGTGGCGCCGCTTGTCGATGACGCACCGGTCTATGAGCGCCCCTATGAGCGCCGCGCGAGACCGGCGCCGAGCGCCGCCGGCGAATTGGTGCCGGACGACAGCCCGCCGCCCCTTGCGGCGCTCCGAATACTCCTGGCGGCGCCGGATCTTTGCGCCAAGCGCTGGATCTGGGAGCAATATGACCACATGGTCATGACCGATACGATCCTCAGGCCGGGTGGCGACGCCGGCGTGGTGCGGGTGCATGGCACGAATAAGGGCCTCGCCATCAGCACCGACTGCACGCCGCGCTATTGCGCCGCCCATCCCGAGAGCGGCGGCGCCCAGGCGGTCGCCGAGACGTGGCGCAACCTGACCGCCGTCGGCGCCACGCCGCTGGCGATCACCGACTGCCTCAATTTCGGCAATCCCGAGCGGCCCGAGGTGATGGGCCAGTTCGTCGGCTGCATCGAGGGCATGGCCGAAGCCTGCCGGGCGCTCGATTTTCCGGTCATCTCGGGCAATGTCTCGTTCTACAACGAAACCGAGGGCGTCGGGATTCCGCCGACGCCGGCGATCGGCGGCGTCGGCATGATCGGCGATATCGACCGCATGGCGCGCATCGCCTTCGCCGCGCCGGGCGAGCGGATATTGCTGATCGGCGAGACGGGGGGCCATCTCGACGCCTCGATCTATGCGCGTGAAATCCTCGGCCGCGAGGACGGCCCGCCACCGCCCGTCGACCTCGCCGCCGAACGGCGCAACGGCGATTTCGTGCGCCGACTGATAGAAGCCGGGCGCGTCAGCGCCTGCCACGATATCTCCGACGGCGGCCTGTTGGTGGCGGTGGCGGAAATGGCGCTCGCCGCGCTCGCCGAAGGACGCGAAATCGGCGCCGAGATCGACCTCGCGGATGACGGCGCGGCGCTCACGGGGCGGCTTTTCGGCGAGGACCAGGCGCGCTATATCGTCAGCGCCGCCGAGGGCTCAGCGCAAACCATCATCGAAGACGCCGCCAAGGCGAATATACCCATTAGTTCCATAGGGTTGAGTGGTGGCGCTAATTTGACTCTGAGCGCCTCAGATGCCATATCCCTTAACGAGCTGCGGCACGCCCATGAAGACTGGCTGCCGCAATATATGGAAGCTGCCGACAGGCCGGCAAACTCCGGAGAATAAGACAATGGCCATGGAATCCGGTGAAATCATGCGCTTGATCCAGGAAGGCATCCCCGACGCCGAAGTGCGCATCGACGACTTGAAAGGCGATGGCGATCACTATTCGGCGCTGGTGCTGTCTTCCAGCTTCAAGGGGAAATCGCGCGTTCAGCAGCATCAGATGGTCTATAAGGCGCTCAAGGGCCGCATGGGCGATCAACTCCATGCGCTGGCGCTCAAAACCGAGTTACCCGAGGAATAAATCGATGAATACGATGACCGACAACCCCGCGACCCAACGCATCCGCCAGGCGATCGACAACAGCGATGTGGTGCTGTTCATGAAGGGCACGCCAGTGTTTCCGCAATGCGGCTTCTCGGCGACCCTGGTGCAGGTGCTCTCGCTCATGGGCGTCAAATTCAGCGGCTTCGACGTGCTCGAGGACCCGGAAGTGCGCGAGGGCATCAAGAGCTTCAGCGACTGGCCGACGATTCCCCAGCTCTACGTCAAGGGCGAGTTCGTCGGCGGCTGCGATATCGTGCGCGAAATGTATGAATCCGGCGAGCTGACCGAGTTTTTGACCTCGCACGGTATCGAGCAACAACCCCAATCGGGTTGAACATGGCGGCGCAAGCGCCGGAACCATCCAGCCCCGAGGCGATCCGGGAATATCACGCGCATATCTATTATGACGGTGCGACGCGGCGCGCGGCGGCGGAGTTGCGCGCCCAACTTGGCGAGCGTTTCAAGGTCGCGCTCGGGCGCTGGCGCGACGAGCCTGTCGGCCCGCACCCCGGTGCGATGTATCAGGTCGCCTTCGCCCCCGAAATCTTCGCCGAATTGCTGCCCTGGCTGATGCTCAACCGCCGCGGATTGACCATTCTGGTACATCCCAATACCGGCCGCGCCGTGCCCGACCATGCGGATTTCCCGCTCTGGCTCGGCGAAAAATTGGAACTTGATATCGACAAGCTGGGCTAGTGATAAGCCCTTCTTCCCCATGGCGTAACCTGTGGGGAAGAGGGTTTTGATCGGTTAATTCGGGCTGATCAGCAGGCGTGAATTGAGCGGCTGGACCGGGCGCGCATTGGGAGCGGCGGCGGCTTCGAATTTTTTAATCTGGGCGGCGCTCATGGTGATCGGCTGGGAGAGAACGAACCAGCGTACGCCCTCGCTGCAGGGCGGCGTGGTGAGCGAACCCTTGTAATGGTGATAGCGCCCGTCGGCCGGCAGTATGGCGGCGGCATCGACGCTTACATCCGTCACCGTCTGTTCGGCGCTTTCATGGGCCGGGAGATGCGCCCAGGCATCGGCGAGCGCAGCATTGGCCGCGCCGCCCTCTTCGATCAACAGGCCGACCACGGCGAGCCCGCCATGGCTGTCCTGGTGCACGAAATGCGCTTCCATCGGAAATGCCTGGCCGCCCACGGTGTGCTCGCTCGGCGCATGAAAATGGAATTGCAGCAGCTCATATTGGTGGCCCTGAATCGACATGGTGCTGCCCGGCGCATAGTTGAGTTGCACGGTGTGGCCGTTGTGAAGAATGCTGAGCGGCGCTTCCCGGTAGGCGAAGTCATGGCCCGGCGGGCCGACCGCGAGACCGCTGGCACCGGCCGCGATGTCTATCGGCGACTGCATGCGCCCGGTTTTGCAGGCCGCGAAATCGGGCGACAAATCGCCCCAATGTTCCGGCCCCTCGGCACCGGCATAGCTCCAATGAACCGCCTCGCCGCCGGCGGCGGCATGCTCTTCACCTTGACCACCGGCATTGCCATGCTCTTCACCTTGGCCGCCGGCATCGCCATGCTCTTCTTCGTGCTCGCCCTCGCCATGCCCCGAAAGGGGCCACAGCGAAAGCGCGGCGATAGCGGCGACGGCGATCAGCACGGCGATATGGTCGAGCTTAATCATGGCCCCTCATCCCTGAAGCGGGTGGAAAGATCAATTCTTACCGCTTTTTCGCCACCGCACAATCGCCTAAACGGCGCGCCACGTGAGCGGCAGGCACGATAAAGGCCGCCCGCGGGCGGCCTTTCATAACCATTCGTCTATCGGCACCGCTCAGCGCGAATAATACTCGACCACCAGATTGGGCTCCATCTGCGCCGGGTAGGGCACGTCGGCCAATTTCGGTGTGCGCACGAAAGTTCCCTCCATGCGGTCGTGATTGACGTCCATATATTCCGGCACTTCGCGCTCGGCCGAATCGACGGCGGCCAACACCAGCGGCATTTCGCGCGATTTCTCCTTGATCGTCACCGCATCGCCTTCGCTGACCAGATAGCTCGCGATGGTGACGCGTTTGCCGTTGACGCTGACATGGCCGTGGCTGACGAACTGGCGCGCCGCGAACACGGTGGGCACGAATTTCATGCGGTACACCACGGCATCGAGACGGCGCTCCAAAATACCGACCAGATTCTCGCCGGTATCGCCCTTCACATGCGAGGCCTGCTCGTAATAGCGCTGAAACTGCTTTTCGGTGATATTGCCGTAATAGCAGCGCAATTTCTGCTTGGCCTGAAGCTGGGTGCCGAAATCGGAAGGTTTGCGGCGGCGCTGGCCATGCTGGCCGGGGCCGTATTCCCGCTTGTTGGTCGGACTCTTGGCGCGGCCCCAAAGATTGACGCCGAGACGGCGGCAGACCTTGTATTTCGATTCAAGTCGTTTGGTCATGAAACCCGCAATATGTGCGCAAAAAATCGGCGCGGGCCGATTGGCCCGCGAAGTGGCGGTACTATACCGAGGGTGCTTCGCTTGTCAAACCCGTTGCGGCAGGGCGGCGTGAGATCCTGGCGATTCACGGGTCCGACAATATCTTCTGACTGCACACAAATATTCATATCCATTTTTATATGATTTTTCAATATATTATAAGGTTGTTTAGAATAATTATAAATTTGATATTGATCTCCTGTCCCGCGTGCCCATATACCCTGCACGCCGCGCCACGGCGACAATTTTCCGATCCAGCCAACGGCAAGTCGAAGGAATTCCCATGCAAATACCCAGCGTCACATTCAAAACCCGCGTCCGCGACGAGAGCGTGGGCGGCCCCAACCCGTTTCGTTGGCAGGACCGGGGGTCCGATGAAATATTCAACGGCCGCAAGGTGGTTCTCTTCGCCCTGCCCGGCGCCTTCACGCCAACCTGCAGCACGAGCCATTTGCCGCGCTATGAGGAATTGCACGGCGAATTCGCCGCCGCCGGCATTGACGAGGTGATTTGCCTTTCGGTGAACGATGCGTTCGTGATGTTTCAATGGGGCAAGGCGCAAGGCATCGAAAACGTCACCCTTCTCCCCGACGGCTCGGGGACATTCACACGCATGATGGGCATGTTGGTCGATAAGGACAATCTCGGCTTCGGCTACCGCAGCTGGCGCTATTCGATGCTCGTCGAGGATGGCGAGATCGTGCAAATTTTCACGGAGCCCGGATTTGCCGACAATGCGCAAGACGATCCGTTCGAGGTATCGGGCGCGGAGGATATGCTCGCCTTCATCAAGACGCGCGGCTAATCTTTCCCGCCTTCGCTGGGCGGTGGGCGGGTCAGTGATTTGACGATGCCGAAGAGGCTTTGCACGTCCTGGTGCGACAGTTGGATGCGCTGGAACAGGTTGCGCATGTTGCGCGTCATTTTAGGCCGCATGGCGGCGGTCGGATAGAAGCTGCGGGCGTCCAGCTCGCCTTCCAGCATGTCGAAAAAATTCAATATTTCCTTCTTGCTGGCGGCCGGAGCGGGGCTCGCCGGCAAGCGCTCGGGCGCCGCCTCGCCGGCCGCCGCGCACCATTCATAGGAAATTATCAGCACCGCCTGGGCGAGGTTTAGCGAGGCGAAAGCCGGGTTGAGGGCGACTTCGATGATGGCGTCGGCGAGCACCACATCGTCATTGTCGAGACCGCTGCGCTCGGGGCCGAACAGGATGCCGGCGCTGGCCGCCGGGGCGCGGCGGAGATTTTCCGCCTCCTGGCGCGGGCTGAGCACGGGTTTGACCATTTCGCGGTCGCGCGCGGTGGTGGCATAGACCATGTCGAGCTCGGCCACCGCCTCGGCCACCGTATCAAAGATGCGCGCGCCGCCGATCACCGCGTCGGCGCCCGAGGCGGCGTTCAGCGCCTTGACGTTGGGCCAGCCGTCGCGCGGCGCGACGAGGCGCAGATCCATCAGGCCGCAATTCAGCATGGCGCGCGCCGCGGTGCCGATATTCTCGCCCAATTGCGGACGCACGAGAATGATTGCCGGCCCGCCCGGCGCCGCGAAATCCGCCGCTTCGGTCTTTGCTTGGCGACGCCCCTGGGCCTGACGCCGGTCAGTGCCCGCCATCACCCGCCTCGCGCTTCAACTCGTCGCGCAGCAGCTTGTAGACGATACCGTCATGCAAGGCGCTGTAGGAGGCGTCGATGACATTGTCGGAAACCCCCACCGTCGACCAATTGTCGGTGCCGTCGGTGGAATCGATCATCACCCGGATGCGCGCCTTGGTGCCGCCTTCCGAATTCAATATCCGCACCTTGTAGTCGATCAGGCGCAGTTCGCCGAGGCTCGGATAGGCGTCGCCTAGCGCCTTCCTCAGCGCCACGTCGAGGGCGTGCACCGGCCCCACGCCTTCGGCCACCATCATGTGGCGGTTGTCGCCCACCTGGACCCGCACCGAGGCCTCCGACAAGGTGACCAGTCGGCCGCGCGCGTCGATGCTGCGCTCGTCGATGACGCGGAAACTGTCGAGCCGGAAGAAGTTCGGCAGCGTGCCGAGATGGCCGCGCGCGAACAGCTCGAAGCTCGCCTCGGCGCCGTCATAGTTGAGGCCCTTCTGCTCGTTCTCGCGTAACGATTCGAGCAGGCGCTGGCCCATCGGGTCTTCGAGGTCGGCCTCGATGCCAAGCCCGGCCAAACGCCGGGACAGGCTATCCGGATCGGCCTCGTCGCGCGCCGCCGAGCGGCGCTGATTGCCGACCGCCCCGGGATCGATATGTTCGAGCCGCGCCGCCGCGTTCGGCTCTTTGCCGTGATTGAAGGCGTCGGCGCCGACATAGGGCGCGCGCGGCGGTGAAGGCCGGTTGAGGCGGGCATCGATCTGGCGCGAGACGGCGGTGAGGCGGCTCAGATTCTCCGTCGTGACAGCCGTTTCGCAACCCAGTTTGAGCACCAGAGCGGGGATCACCGAGGCGAGATTGGCGTTGCCGCAGCGCTCACCGAGGCCGTTGAAGGTGCCTTGCACCTGATGCGCGCCGGCGCGCACGGCGGCGAGGGTGCCGGCGACGGCATTGTCGCCATCGTCGAGGCAGCGAATGCCGATATGGCTGCTCGGCAGCGCCTTGGCGACTTCCTCGACGATATCGGTTATCTCATGCGGCAAGGTGCCGCCATTGCTGTCGCATAAGACCACCCAGCGGGCGCCGTGAATATAGGCGGTGGCGGCGCATTCGAGGGCGTAATGCGCATCCACCTTGAAGCCGTCGAAAAAATGATCGCAGATGAACATCGCCTCGTCGGCCCAGCCGGCGACGTGCGAGATACCCTCGGCGATCATGTCGATATGCTCGCGCGGCTCGGTGCCGAGCGCGGCGCGTGCGTGCTGCTGCGACACCGCGCCGGCCAGGCAAACGATGCGGGCGCCGCTGGCCCGCGCGCGCGCCAGCGCCGGATCGCCCGCCGCGCTGCCGCCGGGCGCTTGCAGGCCGGAAAGCGCCGTCAGGCGGGCCTGGGCAAATTCAGGCGCGGCGGCAAACAGCGCGTCATCGGCGGTGCCGCGGCCGGGCTCGCCGCCCTCGATATAATCGATACCGAGGCCGTCCAGCGCCTCGGCGATGGCCAGCTTGTCGGCGCCGGAAAACGCGCCGCCGTCAGGCAGCGCGCCGCTTCTCAGGCTGCTGTCGTATATATATATGCGCTTATCCGCCATATCCCGCTATCCCGCTCGCCGCCAATCTGTGCTGCCGTCCGGCCTGTCCTCGAGGATGATGCCATTTTCGGCCAGTGCATCGCGAATATTATCCGCCGCGGCGAAATCCTTGGCCTTGCGCGCCTCCAGGCGAAGCGCGATTTGCGCCTCGATATCGCCAACATCGGATTCCGCTTCGCCGCCCTTGAACCAGGCTTCGGGGTCTTGTTGCAGCAAGCCGAGGAGGTTCGCGGCCAATCGTAGCCCGATGCCATGTATTTGCATTTCCACGGCGCTCATTTTCGACACGTCATCCGCCAAGCGCTCCAGCGCGCTCAGGGCCAAGGGCGTATTGAGATCGTCCAGGAGCGCATCATAAAAATCGTTGCCCTTCGGTGAAATTGCAATTTCCTGATCCAGCGCGGGGAGATTTGCCTTTTGCAGCACGCGGTAGAGACGGTCGAGGCGGGTGCGAGCCTGTTGCACCCCCTCCTCCGTCCAGTCGAGCGGCTTGCGGTAATGGGTGCTCAGCATCATCAGGCGCAACACTTCGCCCGGCGCGCCTTCGAGCGCCTGGCGGATGGTGATGAAATTGCCGAGCGACTTGGACATCTTCTCGCCCTCAACGGAGAGAAAGCCGTTATGCACCCAGTGGCGCACGAAATCATGGCCGGGGCGGGAGCATTCGCTCTGCGCGACTTCGTTTTCGTGATGCGGAAAGATCAGATCGGCGCCGCCGCCGTGAATATCGACGGTGACGCCGAGATGCTTGCGGCTCATCGCCGAGCATTCGATATGCCAGCCCGGCCGGCCGCGCCCCCACGGGCTGTCCCAGCCGGGGAGATCGTCCTGGCTCGGCTTCCACAGCACGAAATCGGCCGGGTCGCGCTTATAGGGCGCCACCTCGACCCGCGCGCCGGCCACCATATCCTCGCGCTCGCGGTGCGACAGCTTGCCGTAACCCTGGTCCGAGGGTACGTGAAAGAGCACATGGCCTTCGGCCTCATAGGCATGTTCAGAGGCGACCAGGGTTTCGATCATCTCGATCATCTCGGCGATATGATCGGTGGCGCGCGGCTCGACATCCGGCGCCAAGGCGTTGAGCTCGGCGATATCGTCGTGAAAGGCCTTGGTGGTGCGCGCGGTGATGTCCGAGATCGGCTCGCCGCTCTCCAGCGCCGCGGCGTTGATCTTGTCGTCGACGTCGGTGATGTTGCGCACATAGGTGACGTGATCGGCGCCGTAAATATCGCGCAGCAGTCGGTACAGCAGGTCGAACACGACGATCGGGCGGGCATTGCCGATATGCGCCAGATCGTAGACCGTCGGTCCGCACACATACATGCCGACGCGCGCCGCATCGAGCGGCTCGAAAAGTTCCTTCTTGCGCGTCCGGGTATTATAGAGGGAAAGCGCCACCGGCTGCTCCGCTGCTTCTTGCCATTATGCCGTCTCGCCGCGCAAGCGCGCCAGGGCCCGCGCGCGGCCGATAACGGGTAGCAGATTGCGCAATTCGGGTCCACGCTCGCGCGCCGTCAGCGCCAGGCGCAGCGGATGGAAGAGCGCCTTGCCGCGCCGCCCCGTCTGCTCCTTGAGAGCACCGGTCCAGGCCGCCCAGATCGTCTCGTCCCACGGCTCCCCGGGCAGCAGCGCCGCCGCCGCGGCGAGAAATTCGCCGTCCTCGACGATCGGCGCGAGCGGCTCGTTGCAGAGCTGCCACCATTCGCGCGCCTCTTCGAGGCGGCCCAGATTTTGCCGCACGGCGTGCCAGAAGGCGGCGTCCATGGCGGCGATGCCGAGGCGTTCTCGCGCCGCCTCGAAGGGCATGTTGTGCAGCAGTTGGGCATTGAGGCGGGACAATTCCGCATCCACGAAGCGCGGCGGATTGCGGCTGAAATGGCTTAAATCGAAATGCTCCAGCAACGCCGCCAGAGACTCCCTGCTCTCGATCGCGCCGGCGGAGCCGAGCGCCACAAGAAGACTGTTGACGGCCATCGCTTCGACGCCCGCCTGGCGCAATTGGGCGAGCGCCAGGCCGCCCAGGCGCTTCGACAGCGGGCCGCCATCGGCATCGAGCAGGAGCGACATATGGGAGAAGGTGATGTCGCCGGGATCCTTGCCGAGAACCTGGAATATCTGGCATTGAACGGCGCTGTTGGTGACGTGATCCTCGCCGCGCAGAACATGGCTGATGGCGAGATCGATATCGTCGACCACCGAGGGCAAGGTATAGAGGAAACTGCCGTCGCCGCGAATCAGGACCGGATCGCCCAATTTGGCGCCTTCGAACTTGACCGCGCCGCGGATACCGTCATGCCAGCTTACTTCCTCGGCCTGCATGAGAAAGCGCCAATGGGGCTTGCGGCCCTGGGCTTCATATTCGGCCATTTCCGCCGCGCTCAGTTTCAGCGCCGAGCGGTCATAGATCGGCGGCCGGCCGGCGGCGCGCTGGGCCTTGCGTTTGCGATCGAGCTCCTCGGGCGTCTCGTAGCAGGGATAAAGCCGGCCCGCCTCGCGCAAGCGGTCCGCCGCCGCTGAATAGAGCGCCAGGCGCTCGGACTGGCGCGCCACGGCATCCCATTCGAGGCCGAGCCAGATGAGATCGGTTTCGATGGCGGCGGCGAATTCAGGGCGCGAGCGCTCGGCGTCGGTATCGTCGATACGCAAAACAAAGCGCCCGCCATCGGCTTGGCGCGCCAGCAGCCAATTCATGAGGGCGATGCGCGCATTGCCGACATGGAGAAGCCCGGTCGGGCTGGGCGCGAATCTGGTGATGACGGACATGGTGCTGGCGCCGCTTCAGGAGGCGCGGAAGCGGTTGGTAATCGGGTAGCGCCGGTCCCTGCCGAGCGCGCGTCCCGTAAGCTTGACGCCGGGCGGCGCTTGGCGGCGCTTATATTCGGCCATGTCGAGCATATGCCAGATACGCGCCACCATGGCTTCGTCGTGGCCGCGCGCGACGATCTCGGCGACCGGCATTTCCTTCTCGATCAGGCATTCGAGAATATCATCGAGCACTTCATAGGGCGGCAGCGAATCCTGATCGAGCTGGTCGGGCCGAAGTTCCGCCGATGGCGGCTTGGTGATGATGTTCTCCGGAATCACCCGCCCCTCGGGACCCTTGAACGCGCTCGCCCACTGTTGATTGCGCCAGCGCGAAAGATCGAAAACCACGCATTTATAGACGTCCTTCAGCACCGAATAGCCGCCGCACATATCGCCGTAGAGAGTGGCGTAGCCGACCGACATTTCCGATTTGTTGCCGGTGGTGAGCACCATATGGCCGAGCTTGTTGCTCATCGCCATGAGAATAACGCCGCGCAGCCGGGCCTGGATATTCTCCTCCGTCGTATCCGCCGGGCGCCCGGCGAAAGCCTCGGCCATCATGTCCTCGAAGGCGCCCACCGCCGGCTCGATGGCGATGGTCTCGCATGTCAGGCCGAGCATCTCGGCGCATTCGGCGCCATCGTCGAGCGAGGCTTGCGAGGTATAGCGCGACGGCATGCGCACGCAATTGACCCGCTCGGGGCCCAGCGCATCGACGGCGACGGCGGCGGAGAGCGCCGAATCGATGCCGCCCGAGAGGCCGATCAGGACGCCGGGAAAGCCGTTCTTGTCGACGTAATCCCTGAGCCCCAAAACCATCGCATGATAGAGCGCCCTCAGGCCCTCCAATTGCGGGCTCAGCGCCGCGCGCTGGCATTGCCAAACACCATCGCCCCCGAGCGACCACTGTGTGGACAGCATGTCCTCGGCGAACATCGCCGCCTGGGCACGCAGCGAGCGGTCGGCGCCGAGAACGAAAGAGGCGCCGTCGAACACCAGCTCGTCCTGCCCGCCGACCTGGTTGAGATAGATGAGCGGCAGCCCGGTCTCGATCACCCGCGCGACGGCGCGGTTGAGGCGCAAATCCGTCTTGTCGCGCTCATAGGGCGAGCCGTTGATCACCATCAGGACATCGGCGCCCGATTCCATCAGGCATTCGGACACCTCATCGACCCACATATCCTCGCAGATCATCACGCCGAGCCGGCACCCCCGGAAGGCGACGGGGCCGGGCAGCGGCCCCTGGGCGAAGACGCGCACTTCATCGAAGACGCCGTAATTGGGCAGCGCGTATTTATAGCGCCGCGCCGCGATCTCGCCCCTATCCAACAGAAGCGCCGCGTTATAGAGCTTGCCCTCCTGGCGCCACGGCGTGCCGAGCAGGATGGCCGGGCCGCCGTCCGCGGTCTCCGCCGCAAGCTCGCGCACCGCCGCTTCCGCCGCCGCCTGGAACATCGGCTTGAGGATGAGGTCTTCCGGCGGATAGCCGCTCACCGCCAATTCGCTGAAGGCCACGAGGTCGGCATCGGCCGCCGCCGCCTGGCTCCGCGCGGCGCGGATCAGGGCGCAATTTCCGGCGATGTCGCCGACGGTCGGGTTGAGCTGGCAAAGCGCGATGGAAAGCGTGTCGGACATGAAAAGCGAATTATTCAGCCAGCACCGGGCTCAGCCATTCTTCTTGGCGCTGGCTTCCGCGAAGCCGTTGCGGAGCAGAAATTCGCGGCCCGTCTTGACCCGGATATTTCCGTCATAGGCGACGATGTCGGCGGTGGCGTACGTCTCCGCCCAGACATCGGGCAGGAAGGAGCCGGTACCGATAACGTCGATGGGCGCCGCGGCGCTGGCCATGACCTTGCACTTTTCCGGCCCGAAGCCCGAACTGGCGATGATCTTGACCTTGTCGAAACCGGCCTCGTCGAGACTGTCGCGCAGATGAAAAATTGAGGCGGCGCTGACCCCGGTGCCGATCAGCCATTTAAGCTCGGTCTCGCTGCGGTACTGGCGCACCGCCCTCGGCTTGTGTTTCTCCAAAACCGCGTAGGAGGCGGCCATGTCGAGGCCCTCGACGTAACGGCCGCCATGGGTGTCGAGACGCAGCCGAAGCTTGCCCGCCGCCGCAAGCTCCGGATAGGCGCGGCAGATCTCCAGCCCGTCGGTAATTTCCTGGCCGAAATAATCGATCAGCACCGTCAGGCCCTCGTCGGGGAACACCTCGCGGTACATTTGCGCCGCGCGCAAGGACGAGCCGGCATAGCCGATAAAGGCGTGCGGCATGGTGCCGAGGCCGCCGGGATTGCCGAAAAAATGCGCCGTGGCGTCGTTGGAATTGCCGATGAAGCCGACCGCGTCGCTGTCGCGCTTGGCGCTCTCGGAGCCGACAGATGCCGCATAGGCCATCATCTCCGCCATCTCCTGGCCGGCGCAATGGCGCGCGTCCATCGCCATGAAACCCACTTTCGGCAAGGTCACGCACATCGAATAGGCGTTGTAGGCGGCGACGCAGGCGGCGCCGAGGCGCTGCAGATACAGGGTTTCCAAATCGACCAGATGGTAGAGCGGCCCGCTGATGAACAGCAGCGGCTCACCGGCGCCGACCCAGTCGCCTTCCTGGAAGCGGCTTTTAATATCGAATTCCGTGCCGCGCTCGGCGGCGACCGAATGCAGCCACTCGATGATCAGGCGCGGCGCGTAACAGACCGGACGGCGCATGAAGACGGCATAGGTGACGTTCTTATCGCCGAAGTGGCCGACCGCCTCGCGCGTCTTCACGAAATAGCGGTCGGTCTGCCGGGTGATATCCGCTTGGGAAGGGGAATTCGCCATGATGCGCCCTGCCGGTTGCCTGGAAGCCGAAGCGATGCCTTGCCTTAAGACGCCTGCATGAAGCGGGCTTCGCCGCCGCGCTCCGCCTGCAGGCGCTCGGCGATCAGAAATGCCAGTTCCAACGCCTGCGAGGCGTTCAGCCTGGGATCGCAATGGGTGTGGTAGCGGTCCGACAGGCCCTCTTCGGTAATCGCCTGGGCGCCGCCGAGACATTCGGTGACGTCCTGGCCGGTCATCTCAAAATGGACGCCGCCGGGATGGCTGCCCTCGGCGCGGTGGGCGGCGAAAAAGCCGCTCACTTCGGAGAGGATATTGTCGAACACCCGCGTCTTGTAGCCGTTGGAGGATTTGATCGTGTTGCCGTGCATGGGATCGCAGGCCCACAGCACCTTGCGTCCCTCGCCCCGGGCGGCGCGGATCAGCGGCGGCAGCGCCGCTTCGACCTTGTCCGCCCCCATGCGCGCGATGACGGTGAGGCGGCCGGGCTGGTTTTCCGGATTGAGCAGATCGATCAGGCGCATGAGATCGTCGGCTTCGAGCGACGGCCCGGCCTTGATGGCGATGGGATTGCCGACGCCGCGCATGAATTCGACATGGGCGCCGTCGAGCTGGCGCGTGCGGTCGCCGATCCACAACATATGCGCCGAGCAGGCGTACCAATCGCCGGAGGTCGAATCGATGCGCGTCAGGGCCTGCTCGTAGCCCAGGATCAGCGCCTCGTGCGAGGTGTAAAATTCGGTCTCGCGAATCTGCGGCGTGGTTTCCGAGGTCAGGCCGCAGGCCGCCATGAAGTCGAGGCTCTCGGTCAGGCGATCGGCCAAATCCTTGTAGCGCTCGCCGAGCGGACTGGCGGCGACGAAACCCAAATTCCAGCGCTGCACCTGATGCAGATCGGCATAGCCGCCCTGGGCGAAGGCGCGCAACAGATTGAGCGTCGCGGCGGATTGGTTATAGGCATGCATCAAACGCTCGGGGTCGGGCGCCCGAGCGCTGCTTTCAAACTCCATGCCGTTGATCATGTCGCCGCGATAGGCGGGCAGCGTCACGCCACCTTGCGTCTCCGTATCGGCGGAGCGCGGCTTGGCGAACTGGCCGGCCAGGCGGCCGACTTTCACCACCGGGCATTTGGCGCCGAAGGTCAGCACCACCGCCATCTGCATCAGAACGCGGAAGGTATCGCGGATATTGTCGGCATGAAATTCGGCGAAGCTCTCGGCGCAATCGCCGCCCTGCAGAAGAAACGCCCTGCCCTCGCACGCCTCGGCCAGCTTGTCGCGCAGATTGCGCGCCTCGCCGGCGAAAACCAGCGGCGGAGAGTCGCTCAAACGCGCCTCGGTTTTCGCCAACGGCGCGGCGTCGGGCCAGTTCGGTTGCTGCAGGATCGGCAGTTCGCGCCAACCCTCCGGGCTCCAGTTTCGAGCCATGTCATGCCTCCTCGGGCATCGGTGGATAAATTAGGCGCTGCCTATACGCCTTTATCGCAGTTTCCGCTACCAATTCCTTAAAAATAAATAACATTTTCACAGTCGCGCTATGACGCGGAATGCGGCCTTTACGCGCCCACCGGCTCATACATGGTGACGAATTCCTCCGCCGTGGTGGGGTGCACGGCCACCGTTTCGTCAAACTGCGCCTTGGTGGCGCCGGCCTTGATGGCGACGCCGAGAAGCTGCGACAGCTCACTGGCGGCCGAGCCGATCATATGGCAGCCGACGACGCGGTCGTCGGCGCGGTCGACCACCAGTTTCATGAACACCGTCTCGCCGCGTCCGGTGAGCGTGTGCTTGAGCGGGCGAAAACGGGTTTTATAGATATCGACGGCGGCGCAATGGGTGCGGGCATCCTCCTCGCTCATGCCGACGGTGCCGATTTCCGGCTGGGTGAAGATGGCGGTCGGGATATTGCGGTGATCCGGAATTTGCGGATTGTCGTTGAACAGCGTCTCGGCGAGGCAGCGGCCTTCGTGAATGGCGACGGGCGTGAGGTTGACGCGGTCGGTGCAGTCGCCGACGGCGTAGATGCTGGCGATATTGCTGCGCGAGCCGGAATCGACGCTGACCGCTCCTTTGTGATTGCGCTCAACCCCGGCCTCGTTTAACCCGATAGCCGCCGTGCTCGGCACCCGGCCGGTGGCGAACAACACCTGGTCCGCCTCCAGGACGTCGCCCTGGGTGGTGGTGAGCGCGATTCCGTCCGCGTTCTTCTCCAGTTTGACGGCGTTCACGTTGAGGCGCACATCGATGCCGCTCTTGCGCATCTCGTCGCAGCATATTTCGCGGATATCCATATCGAAGCCGCGCAGGATCATGTCCGAGCGGTAGAGCTGCACGGTCTCGACGCCAAACCCGTTGAAGATGCCGGCGAACTCGCAGGCGATATATCCGCCGCCGACGATGACGATGCGTCCCGGCAATCGCGGCAAATCGAACGCCTCGTTCGAGGTGATCGCCAATTCGATGCCGGGAAGCTCCGGCATGAAGGGCCAGCCGCCGGTGGCGATCAGGATGGTATCGGCGCTGTAGCGCTCCTCTCCGATGGCGACGCTGTTGGCGTCGAGCAAGGCGCCCCGGCCGTCGATGGCGGTGACGCCGGATTCTTTCAGCAGACGGCGGTAGATGCCTTCGAGGCGCGCCAGTTCCTTGCTCTTGGCGGCGACCATGGTGGGCCAGTCGAAGCGGCTCTCGCCGACGCTCCAGCCATAACCCGCCGCGTCCTCGAAATCGTGGCGGAAGTGCGAGGCGTAGACGAGGAATTTCTTGGGAATGCAGCCGCGATGGACGCAGGTGCCGCCCATGCTGCCTTCCTCGACCAGGCCGACGCGGGCGCCATGGCTGGCGGCGCGGCGCGCACACGCAACGCCGCCCGACCCGCCGCCGATTACGAATAGATCGAAGTCGGCCATAGGCGCTTAGGTGTCGATACCGCCCATGCAGAGATATTTGACCTCCATGAACTCATCGAGGCCGAAATGCGAGCCCTCGCGCCCAACGCCGGATTCCTTCATGCCGCCGAACGGCGCCACCTCGGTCGAGATGATGCCGGCATTGATGCCGACGATGCCGTATTCGAGCTGCTCGGCGACGCGCCAGATGCGGCCGATATCGCGGCTGTAGAAATAGGCGGCGAGGCCGAATTCGGTATCGTTGGCGAGCTGCACGGCCTCGTCATCGGTGTCGAAGCGGAACAGCGGCGCCAGCGGGCCGAAGGTTTCCTCGCGCGCCACCTTCATCTGGGTGTTGACGTTGGCGATCACGGTGGGCTGGAAAAAACTGCCGCCCAATTCGTGGCGCTTGCCGCCGGTGACGATCCTGGCGCCCTTGTCGAGGGCATCCTGAATATGCTCCTCGACCTTCTCCACCGCCGCCATGTCGATCAGCGGCCCCTGCTCGGTTTCGCCCTTGAGGCCGGGGCCGACGCGCATTTTGTCCGTCGCGGCGGAAAGCTTATCGGCGAATTCGTCATAGACGCCGTCCTGAACCAGGAAGCGGTTGGCGCAGACGCAGGTTTGCCCGGTATTGCGGTATTTCGACGCCATCGCCCCGGTGATCGCGGCGTCCATGTCGGCATCGTCGAACACGATGAACGGCGCGTTGCCGCCCAATTCCATCGAGACTTTCTTCACCGTGGCGGCGCATTGCTCGATCAGGATCTTGCCGACCTGGGTGGAGCCGGTGAAGGAGAGCTTGCGCACGATCGGGTTGGAGGTGATCTCGGCGCCCATCTCGCGCGACGGGCCGGTGAGGATGTTGAGCACGCCCGCCGGGATGCCGGCGCGCTCGCCCAACTCGCAGAGCGCCAGCGCCGAATAGGGCGTCGAGGTGGCGGGGCGCGCGACCACCGTGCAGCCCGCCGCCAGCGCCGGGCCGGCCTTGCGCGTGATCATCGCGTTGGGGAAATTCCACGGCGTAATCAGCCCGACGACGCCGACCGGCTCCTTGGTGACGACGATGCGCCGATCGTTGGTCGGCTGCGGAACGACGTCGCCATAGGCGCGCTTGCCCTCCTCGGCGAACCATTCGACGAAGGATGCGCCATAGCCGATCTCGCCGCGCGATTCGGCCATCGGCTTGCCCTGCTCGGCGGTCATGATGATGGCCAGGTCTTCCTGGTTCTCCATCATCAGATCGAACCATTTGCGCAATATCTTGGCGCGCTCCTTGGCCGTCTTGGCGCGCCACGCCGGATAGGCGCGGTTCGCCGCCTCGATGGCGCGCCGGGTTTCGGCGGTGCCCATGGCGGGTATGGTGCCGATCACATCGCCGTCCGCCGGGTTGGTGACATCGATGGTTTTCCCGGCGTCGGCATCGGCCCAGGCGCCGTCGATATAACATTGCTGGCGAAGCAGCTTGGGATCCTGAAGGAACACGCCCGAGACGATTTCAGCGGTGGCTGTGGCCATTTTTTTATCTCCATTTTCCAGAGTTCATATACCGTGAAGCGGGCGTCGCCCTGCCGCGCCCGGGCTTGGCCACACCCTATCGCTACCGACCTTCGGCGGCAACCGCATGGGACAGTGAGCGCGCGCTATCGCGGCGAAAAGTGATTTTGTCGGAATTCCGCGATATGCTCGGCGCCGTGCGAAGAATATTGCCTATCCAATCGCGCCCCAGCCGGCGGCATTTTATCGCCGGCGCGGCGTTCGCCGCCGGCGCGTTGCCGTGCCACGCCATGGCCGGCTATTGGCGCATCAAGGAGCGCAAGGTGGCGCTCCATAACCTCTGGACCGAAGAATATCTCGATCTTACCTATTGGCGCGACGGCGATTATCTCGCAGCACCACTCGCCGATTTCGACTATCTCATGCGCGACTGGCGCAGCGGCGAAGTCGGCGAAATATTCCGCACCGTATTCGACCAGCTTTTCTGGCTCGGCCGCGCCCTCGGCACGGACGCGCCGTTCGGCGTCATTTCCGGGTTCCGCTCGGATTCGACCAATAAAATGCTGAAACAGGCCAGCGAAGGCGTCGCCACCAACAGCCTGCACACTTACGGCATGGCCATAGATGTCCGCATCGAGGGCGTCGCCGGCGAGCGCGTCTGGAAAGGCGCGGTGGAACTCGGCATGGGCGGCGCCGGGCTTTATCGGAGCTCCAATTTCGTCCATCTCGATGTCGGCCCGGTGCGCGCCTGGGCCGGATAACACATATATGAAAATCGCCATCATGGCAGCCGGCGGCGTCGGCGGTTATTTCGGCGCCCGCCTGGCGGCGGCCGGCGAGGAGGTGCATTTCATCGCCCGCGGCGCCCATCTCGACGCCATCAGGCGAGACGGCCTCAAACTCGAAAGCGCGCTCGGCGATATTCATCTGAACGATGCGCCGGCCAGCGACGACCCGGCCACCATCGGCGCCGTCGATATGGTGCTGTTCGCGGTCAAGCTCGGCGACAGCGAAGCTGCCGCACTTGCCTGCAAGCCGCTCCTGGGCGATCGCACGACATTGATCATGCTGCAAAACGGCGTCGGTGGCGTGGCGCGGCTGAGCGCGATCCTCGACCGCCAAGCGGTGGTCGGCGGCGTCGCCTATATCTCATCTTTCATCGCCCAGCCCGGCACCATCCGCCATCACGGCGATTTCGCCCGCCTGCAATTCGGCGAGGGTGATGGCAGCAAAAGCGCGCGTCTCGGCGATTTCGCGCGGGTTTGCGCAAAGGCCGGAATCGACGCCGAGCTGGCGCCCGATATCGAACTCGCGCAGTGGCAAAAATTCACCCTGCTGGTCGGCATGAGCGGCGCCACCGCCATGACCCGACAGCCCATCGGTGCGGTTCTCGGCGATCCGACCGAGCGCCAATTCTTCCTTAACCTGATGGCCGAGACGGTGGCGGTGGGGCGCGCCCGCGGCATCGCGCTGGATGCCGATTACGCGCGCGACCGCCTCGCCTTCGCCGAACAATCGCTGCCGCCCGCCATGCGCGCCTCGATGCTCGACGATCTTGAGCGCGGCAAGCCGCTCGAGCTCGATTGGCTGGCCGGCGAAGTGGCGCGCCTCGGGCGCCAGCTCGCCATCCCGACACCGGCCAACGACGAGGTTTACGCCACGCTCAAGCCGCATCGAGGAGGCGCAAACTAGGGTTTGCCAAAATGCGCGCCTGCCATTTGTCGAGCAGGCGTTCGCAGAGGGCGGAAAACATCAGGCGCAGTACAAGCCCCATCACCAGCCTGCCGGGCGCGCCATATTTGGCGGTGATATCGAACCGCATGGTGATGACGCTGCCGCCATCGGCCGGCTCGACGCCCCATGTGCCGCGCACTTGGCGGAGCGGAAATGGATAGTCCGAGGTGTCGACCTCGAAGCCGTAGGCGCGGCCCTCGTCCCACAGCACGCAGGTCTCGTTCCAGCCGCGCCCCTTATTGTCGTAGCAGCGCCGCGCCATGCCGAGCCCTTCGCCGATCGTCGAGGCGCCGCAAGCCGAGCCACTGCGCCACGGCAATACCCGCCACGGCAAGCGCCACCGCGCCAATCAACCACTGCCCGGAAGCGGAGAACCAATGCGGCGCCAGGACCAGCAGCAGGATGCTGGCAACCACCCAGACTTCGTCCAGGGCGATGGTCAGAAACGCCTCGCCGCGTTTCAATGGCCGGCGCAGAATCTGGCGCAGCAGGAAAGCGGCAAAGAGCAGCAGATCGGCGCCGAGCAGCAGCATCACCCAGTGCGGCACCGCCTCGCCCAAAAAGCGCGATATGACACCCGGCGCCACCAGAAAGGCGATTCCGGCGGCGGCCGACAATAAGAAATTCTCGGCCAAGGCCAGACGCAGCAGTTTATCTTTGTTCTGAACGGGTACGGTCATTTTGTCCTCCTCAAAGGTGCGATTGTCTGCGTTGAGAAGAAAATGGGCCCGCCGGCGATTCATCGCAATTACCTGGGAGGTAATGTCCGTGCGTCATTGAAGGCGCTAATATGTTCACTATCGAGTTTGACAGGAGGCAGGGATGGCGGGAGCGGCGGCGGTGGCACGCACAGCATTTGGCGGGGCGCTCAAGCAGGCGCGCGGGTTGCATGGCATGAGCCAGTTGACGCTGGCGCTCGAGGCCGGCGTTTCGGCGCGCCATGTGAGTTTTATCGAATCGGGGCGCTCGCAGCCGAGCCGGCCGATGGTGTTGCGTTTGGCCGAAGCACTCGAACTGCCGCTCAGGGAGAGCAACATGCTGCTGAATGCCGCCGGCTACGCCGCGCATTACCGCGAGCGCGGCCTCGAGGATGCCGATCTGGCGCCGGCGCGGCGCATTCTGGAGATGATGCTGGAGCGCCACGACCCCTACCCGGCGCTGGTTTTCAACCGCCACTGGGACCTGGTGATGGCCAATATGGGCGCCGCCAATCTGACCCGGCTGCTCGACCTTCCGCTGCTCGACGGCCCGGCCAACCTGCTGCGCCTGATGCTCCATCCTGACCTGCTCAAACCCTATATCGAGGATTGGCAGGCGGTGGCGCGCGACTTGGTGCTGCGGGCGCGGCGCGAAGCGGAGCCCGGCGATGAGACCGCCCAGCGCCTGCTGGACGAAGTGCTGGCCTATCCGGGCATCCCTGAGGATTGGCGCAACCCGGTCCTGGGGCCGGCAATCGAGCCGTTTCTCACCGTCACGTTTAACGCCGCCGGGCGGCGGCTCTCCTGGGTCACCACCCTCACCACCTTCGGCACGCCGCAGGACATAACGCTCCAGGAACTGCGCATCGAAAGTTTCTATCCGGCCGACGAGGCGACGCAAAAAGCGGCCGAGGAAATGGCCGAGGAATTTTAAGGCGGCAAACTGATGGAACCCACAAAGACTCACCCAAACGGCACCACCCCCCGGAATGCACTTCCTTGCATTCCGGCTGCGCGACTGAGCGCCCGAGTTAATACGAGGTAGCCAAGGGAGCGGATGCGACCGCCCGGCGATTGAGGGCCAAACAAAAAAGAGAAGAGAGACTTATTCGGGGGTGTCTTGGGGTGAGCGCTGCTCCAGCGCGAGTCTCTCCGCCAGTTCCTTTTGCAGCTCGGCGGTTTCCTGCTGGCGGCGCCACATGTCGGCATATTTGCCGTCGGCGGCGAGCAATTCCGCATGGCCGCCGCGCTCGACGATGCGGCCATCGTCGAGCACCAAAATCTGATCGCTATCGACGATGGTCGAGAGGCGGTGGGCGATCACCAGGGTCGAGCGGTCGCGGCTGACCTCCCTGAGATTATCCTGAATCTCCTGCTCGGTCTTGGAATCGAGCGCCGAGGTCGCCTCGTCGAAGAGCATGATGCGCGGATCTTTTAGGATCGTGCGGGCGATGGCGACGCGCTGCTTCTCGCCGCCGGAGAGCTTGAGCCCGCGCTCGCCGACCTGGGTGTCGTAGCCGTCCGGCTGGGCGTGGATGAAATCGTGAATATGGGCGAGGCGCGCGGCTTGCTCGATGTCTTCGCGGCTCGCCTCGGGTTTGCCATAGGCGATGTTGTAAAAGATGCTGTCGTTGAACATCACCGTATCCTGCGGGACGATGCCGATGGCGGCGCGCAAGCTATCCTGGCTGACCTCGCGGATGTCCTGGCCGTCGATGCGCACGGCGCCGCTCTCGATATCGTAAAAGCGGAACAGGATGCGCGAGACGGTCGACTTGCCGGCGCCGCTGGCGCCGACGATGGCCACGGTCTGCCCGGGCGGCACGGTGAAGGAGACATCGTCGAGGATGTTGCGCCGCTCGTCGTAACTGAAGCGCACATTCTCGAAGCTTATTTCGCCGTCGCGCACGTCGAGCGGCGAGGCCCCCGGTCTGTCCTCGATTTCGGGATAGATATGGGTGAGCTCGAACATCGCCTCCATGTCGGTCAGCGACTGCTTGATCTCGCGATAGACGAAACCGAGGAAATTGAGCGGGATATAGAGCTGGATCAGATAGGTGTTGACGAGAACGAAATCGCCGATCGTCATGGTGCCGGCGGCGACTTCGTAGCCCGCCAAGATGGTGATGCCGGTAAGGCCGATGGCGATGATCGCGCCCTGGCCGATATTCAAGAGCGACAGGCTGGTCTTGCTCTGCACCGCCGCCTTCTCGTAACGCTGGCGCGATTCGTCGAAGCGCTTCGCCTCATGCGCCTCATTGCCGAAATATTTCACCGTCTCGTAATTGAGCAGGCTGTCGATGGCCTTGGTGTGGGCTTCGGAATCCTGCTGGTTCATTTGGCGGCGATATTTGAGCCGCCACTCGGTGACGGCGAGGGTGAAGGCGATGAAGGCGCCGATGGTGACGAAGGTGATGGCGGCATAGCTGACGCCGTAGAACCACCACAATATGCCGCACACCATGACGATCTCGACCAGGGTGGGGAGGATATTGAAGAGCATGAAGGTGAGCAGAAACTCGATGCCCTTGACGCCGCGCTCGATGGCGCGCGACAGGCCGCCGGTGCGCCGCTCGAGATGGAAGCGCAGCGACAATCTGTGCAGATGCTCGAAGACGCGCAGCGACACCGTGCGGATGGCGCGCTCGGCGACCTTGGCGAACACCGCGTCGCGCAGCTCGCCGAACGCCACCGTGGCGACGCGCAAAACGCCGTAGGCGATCAACAGCGCCACCGGCACCACGATCAGGGCGGCCTGATCGGCGCCCAAAACATCGATCGCCTGCTTGTAGAGGATCGGCACATAGACGTTGGCGACCTTGGCCAACACCAGGAGGATAATGGCCAGCACCACGCGGCCGCGCATCTCGAACGAGCGCTGCCACAGATAGGGCAGCAGCGTGCGGATGGTGTGCATGTGCGAACGCGAAGCCGGCGGCGGCATTTCTCGGGCTTCGCGGGGCATGTTGACCATGGATCTACAGGCGTTGCTTCGAATGCGGACCGGGCGGCCCACTTGTTAGTTAGTGATTAGCGCCGTCTTTCGCAATCGCCAGTAAAAAAATGCGCCGCCGTCACAGGTTCGGGCGCACGAAAAAGATCACCGAGAAATAGTGGCACATGGCGCCGGCGAGGACGAAAGCGTGCCAAATCGCATTGTGATAGCGCAGGCGCGTCCACAGATGGAAGCCGACGCCGGCGCTGAAAAAGAAACCGCCGATGCCGAACAGGGTCAACGCCGCCCAATGCAAATTGGCCGCCAGCGGCTCGATGGCGACGAGACCGGCCCAGCCGGTGGCGAGATAAAGGCCGATGGAGAGCTTCTCCAGGCGGCCCGGGAACACCAGCTTGAGCGCCACACCGGTCAGCGCCAGCCCCCACACCGTGCCGAACAGGCTCCAACCCCAGGCGCCCTGGATGCTGTTCAGCGCCACCGGCGTATAGGTGCCGGCGATCAACAGATAGATCGCCGAATGATCCAACAGGCGCAGCACATTCTTGAGCGCGCCGCGGCGCACGATGTTGTAGAGCGCCGAGGCGGTGAAGACCAGAAACAGCGTGCCGCCATAGAGCGAAAAGCTGGTCACCGGGAGCGCCCCGGCATAGCGGCTGGCGACGATAATCAACATCACCAATCCGGCAATGCTGGCGGAAATACCGAGGGCATGGCTGATATTATCGGCCAGTCTTTCGCCAAATGTGTAGGCGTATGCCCTATTCAGGCTCAAATCGAATTCTCCCTCACAATGGTTCCCAGCATGTCATTAAATGGTTACCAAAACGCGGAATTGCAAATCGTGGGCGGAATTAATTGTTCTCGATCAAGGACATGATTTCGGCGGCGGCTTTGGGGATGTTGGTGCCCGGGCCGTAAACGGCGGCGACCCCGGCCTTGATGAGAAATTCGTGGTCCTTGGGCGGAATCACGCCGCCGCAAATGACCAGCACATCGCCGGCACCGGCGGCCTTCAGCTCGGCCAGCAGCTCCGGCACCAGGGTCTTGTGCCCGGCCGCCAGGCTCGACACGCCGACGACATGCACATCGTTCTCGAGCGCCTCGCGGGCGGCTTCCCGAGGGGTCTGGAAAAGCGCCCCGACATCGACGTCGAAGCCGATATCGGCGAACGCGGTGGCGATGACCTTGGCGCCCCGGTCATGGCCGTCCTGGCCGAGCTTGACCACCAACAGGCGCGGCCGCCGGCCTTCGCGGCGCGCAAAGGCGGCGACATCCGAGCGGATGCGGGTGAATTCCTCGTCATTGGCATAGGCGGCCGCGTAGACGCCCGAGACGGTGCGCGGCGCCGCGCGGTGGCGGGTAAAATGTTCCTCAAGAGCGTCCGATACCTCGCCCACCGTGGCGCGCGCGCGCATGGCGTCGATGGCAAGCGCCAGCAGGTTGGCCTCACCCTTGGCGCCGGCCCCGAGGGCATCGAGCGCGGCGCGCCACGCCTTCTCGTCGCGCCCGGCGCGGGTCTCCGCGAGGCGGGCGATCTGCGCCTCGCGCACGGCGCTGTTGTCGACATCGAGCAATTCGGGCATGTCGGCGCTGTCGCTCTGATATTTGTTGACGCCGACCACGGTTTCCTCGCCACGGTCGATGCGCGCCTGGCGCCGGGTCGCCGATTCCTCGATATGCAGCTTCGGCATGCCGGCGCTGACCGCCTTGGTCATGCCGCCCAGTTCCTCGACCTGCTCGATCAGCTTCCACGCCTCGGCGGCGATCGAATGGGTCAGCGATTCGACGTAATAGGAGCCGCCCAGCGGGTCGACGACATGCGGCACGCCGGTTTCCTCGGCCAGGATGAGCTGGGTGTTGCGCGCGATGCGGGCCGAAAAATCGGTCGGCAAGGCGACCGCCTCGTCGAGCGAATTGGTGTGCAGCGACTGGGTGCCGCCGAAGACCGCCGCCATCGCCTCATAGGCGGTGCGCACGACATTGTTGTAGGGGTCCTGCGCGGTGAGCGAGACGCCCGAGGTCTGGACATGCATGCGCAGCATCAGCGAGCGCGGGTCGTTGGGCTCGAAGCGCGCCATGATACGCGCCCACAAGAGGCGCGCCGCGCGCAGCTTGGCGACCTCCATGAAGAAATTCATGCCGACGCAGAAAAAGAACGACAGGCGCGGCGCGAAACCGTCGACCTTTAAGCCGCGCGCCGCCGCGGCGCGCACATATTCGAGCCCGTCGGCAAGCGTGAAAGCGAGCTCCTGCACCAGCGTGGCGCCGGCTTCCTGCATGTGATAGCCGGAAATCGAGATCGAATTGAAGCGTGGCATGCGCTTCGCCGTGTGGGCGATGATATCGGCGACGATGCGCATCGAGGGCTCGGGCGGATAGATGTAGGTGTTGCGCACCATGAATTCCTTGAGGATGTCGTTCTGGATGGTGCCGGAGAGCTTGCCCTGCTCAACGCCCTGTTCCTCGGCGGCGACGATAAAGGCCGCCATCACCGGCAGCACGGCGCCGTTCATGGTCATCGACACGCTGACTTCGCCCAAGGGAATGTCGGCGAAGAGAATTTTCATATCCTCGACGCTGTCGATGGCGACGCCCGCCTTGCCGACATCGCCCCGCACCCGCGCATGATCGCTGTCATAGCCGCGATGCGTCGCCAGGTCGAAGGCGACCGACAGCCCCTTCTGGCCGGCGGCGAGATTGCGCTTGTAGAAAGCGTTCGATTCCTCGGCGGTGGCGAAGCCGGCATATTGGCGGATCGTCCACGGCCGGTTGGCGAACATGGTGGCGCGCACGCCGCGCGTGAACGGCGCAAAGCCGGGCAGATCGCCGTCGCAACTCATCTGTTCGAGGTCGGCCGCCGTATAGAGCGGCTTGACCTCGATGCCTTCCGGGGTTTTCCAGATCAGCGATTCGGCATCGCGGCTCTTCAGCTCCTCCGCCGCCAACCGACGCCAATCGTCGAAGCTCTTTTTGTCAAAATCGGTCATTAAAAAATTATGCGGCATGGCCGGAAGGCGGTCAATCAGCCCCACAACTCGGCTTGCGGCGGGTGCACCGTGACGCCGTCATAGTTGAGGCCGGGCTGGCAATCGCGCGCCAACAGGAGCGGCCCGTCGAGATCGACATATTCGGCGAAGGGCGTGAGCAGCAGGGCCGGCGCCATGGCCAGCGACGAGCCGACCATGCAGCCGACCATGATTTGAAATCCGCGCGCCCTGGCCTCGCGCACCAGGGCCAGCGCCTCGCTGAGCCCGCCGCTCTTGTCGAGCTTCACATTGATCATCGGATAGCGCCCTTGCAGGCGGTCGAGATCGGCGCGGGTGTGGCAGGCTTCGTCGGCGCAGAGCGGAATGGCGAACCGGCGCCCGAGCAGGATGTCGTCGCTATCCGCCGGCAGCGGTTGCTCGACCAGCTCGACGCCGAGCCCGGCAAGGGCCGGCAACAGGCTGTCCAGCATTTCCGGCCGCCAGCCTTCGTTGGCATCGACGATCAGACGCGAATCGGGTGCCCCGCCGCGTACCGCCGTCACCCGCTCTAAATCGCCGTCGCCGGTCACTTTGAGTTTGAGCAACGGCAGATGGGCCGAGGCGCGCGCCGCCTCGGCCATGTTTTGCGGCGTGTCCAGGCTGAGGGTCATGGCGCTCACCACTGGCGGCGGCGGCTCTATTCCAGCCAGTTCCCAGGCCCGCTTGCCGCGCTGCTTGGCGGCCAGGTCCCACAGCGCGCAATCGAGCGCGTTGCGCGCGGCACCCGCCGGCAGGGCGTCCTGCAGGGCGGCGATACTCATGCCGTCCTCAACAGCGGGGCGCACCGATTCGATCTCGGCCAGGACGCTGTCGCTGCTCTCGCCGTAGCGCGGATAGGGCACGCATTCGGCTTTGCCGATGGCGCCGGCCTCTTCGATTTCGGCGATGACGGTGGGTGTTTCGGTGCGCGCGCCGCGCGATATGCGGAAAGTGCCGCGCATCGGCCACATTTGCGCCCGTGCACAGAGTTTGCGCATGGCTCAGGGCAAGCGGTCGACGATCGGCGCGACACCGCCGCGCATTGGATCGACGCAAGGCAGGTCCAGCGCGTCCGAGGTTTCGCCGAGCTGGCGCGCCGCCGCATCCTCGTCGAGCTGGCTGGTGTTGATCGCCACCCCGGCACACATCACCGCCTGATTGGTGAGGCGCGCGGCGGCGAGATTGGCGACCAGGCATTCGCTCAAATCCGGCAATGGCCAATTCGGCAGGCCGCGCATATGAGTGCGGCTCGGCTCGTGGCAAAGCACGATGGCGTCGGGCTGCGAGCCGTGGATGAGGCCGAGCGTGACGCCGGCGAAGGAGGGATGGAACAGTGAGCCCTGGCCTTCGATCAAATCCCAATGGTCGGGCGCATTGGCGGGCGCCAGCAATTCCGCCGCGCCGGATACGAAATCCGACACCACGGCATCGACGGAAACGCCGTCGCCGGCGATAAAAATTCCGGTTTGCCCGGTGGCGCGGAAATCGGCCTTGACACCGCGCGCCTTGAGCTCCCGTTCGATGGCTAAAGTAGTGTACATTTTGCCAACCGAGGCATCGGTGCCGACCGTAAGCAAGCGCTTGCCCGGCCTTTTGTCGCCGCTGGCGAGGGGAAAATCGCGGTCCGGGTGGCGAACGTCGTAGAGCGATGCGCCCATTTGCCTGGCTTTGTCGCTGAGCATGTCGATGTCGGTGAGGCGCATATGCAGGCCGCTGGCCAGGTCCATGCCGCGCTCAAGCGCCTCAATGAGCGTGTCGAGCCAATTGTCGGGGATGATACCGCCACGGTTGGCGACGCCGACCACCAGGGTCCGCGCGCCCGCCTCGGCCGCCTCGGCAATGGAGACATCGGGGATGCCGGCGCTCGCCTGGCAACCCTCGAGACGCAACTGCCCGAGGCACCAATCGCGCCGCCAGTCGACGATGCCGCGCGCGGTTTTGGCCGCCAACTGGTCGTGCGCGTCGCCGAGAAACAACAGATAGGGATGCTCGATTATTTTGTCTTCGTTCATCTTCACCAAATGTCCCAACTTGCCGAGGCCGCGAGTGTGCCGCGCCGGCGCCCCCCCGGCAAGCCGGTTATCCAGCTTGATCGTGCCCCATGGGCAAGTTAGGTTGCCGGCAATGGAAATCATGAATATTCACGGAAAATGCCTGTAAAAAACGATTTTATCGATCTCATCGGCGACACGCCGATGGTTCGCCTCAATGCGGCCTCGGAGCGTACCGGGTGCGAAATTCTCGGCAAGTGCGAATTTCTCAATCCGGGCGGTTCGGTCAAGGACCGCGCCGCACTTTTCATCGTGCGCGACGCCGAACAAAAGGGCCTGTTGAAGCCCGGCGGGGTCATCGTCGAAGGCACGGCGGGCAATACCGGCATCGGCCTGGCATTGGTCGGCAACGCGCTGGGCTATCGCTCGGTGATCGTCATTCCCGAGACCCAGAGCCAAGAAAAAAAGGACATGCTCAAGCTGTGCGGCGCCGAATTGATCGAAGTCCCGGCGGTGCCCTACCGCGACCCCAACAATTACGTCAAATATTCCGGCCGCCTGGCCGAGGAAATCGCCGCCAAGGAGCCGAACGGCGCGATCTGGGCCAACCAGTTCGACAATGTCGCCAACCGCCAGGCCCACTACGAGACCACCGGGCCCGAAATCTGGCGCCAGACCGGCGGCAAGCTGGACGGCTTTGTCTCCGCCGTCGGCACCGGCGGCACGCTGGCCGGCATCGCGATGCATTTAAAGGAGCGCAATTCGGATATCGTCATCGGCATGGCCGACCCGATGGGCGCGGCGCTCTATAATTACTATGCCCACGGCGAATTGAAGGCGGAGGGCAGCTCCATCACCGAGGGCATCGGCCAGGGCCGCATCACCGCCAATCTGGAAGACGCGCCCATCGACGAGCCGTTTCAAATCCCCGACGAAGAGGCGCTGCCGATTATTTTCGATCTGGTCATGGATGAGGGCCATGTGTTGGGTGGCTCGAGCGGCATCAATATCGCCGGCGCCATCCGCCTCGCCGAAAAGCTCGGCCCCGGCCACACCATCGTCACCATCCTGGCCGATTACGGCATGCGCTATCAGAGCAAGATGTTCAATCCCGAATTCCTGCGTGCCAAGCATCTGCCCGTACCCGAATGGCTCGACAGTGGCGGCGACTGAACAGGTTTTTGCCGAGGACGCCTATGCGCGCGCCTGCGAGGCGCGGGTGACGCATGCGGCGCCCGGCGCCATCCAGCTCGACCGCACCGTCTTCTACGCCGCCGGCGGCGGCCAGCCCGGCGACAGCGGCATTCTCAAACTCGCCGACGGTGCCGAAATCGAAGTTATGAACACGGTCAAGGGCGAAGGCGCCGGCGAAATTCTTCACCTCACCGCCGAAGATGCGGCGTTGCCGGCAAACGGCAGCGCTGTGACGGCTGAAATCGACTGGGCGCGGCGCCACAAACTGATGCGCATGCATACCTGCCTGCATTTGCTGTGCGCCGTTATCGAGGCTCCGGTGACGGGCGGGCAATTGTCGGAGGAAAAAGGCCGGCTCGATTTCGACTTGCCTGAACTTTCGCTCGACAAGGGCGAGATCGAGGCGCGCCTCGACCAACTGATCGCGCGCGACGCGCCGACCGGCACGCGCTGGATCAGCGACGCCGATCTGGCGGCGCAGCCGGACCTCGTGCGCACCATGAAAGTGAAGCCGCCGAGCGGCCAGGGACGCGTGCGCCTGCTCGATATCGAAGATATCGATTTGCAGCCTTGCGGCGGCACCCATATCAAATCGACGGCGGAGATCGGCGCGGTGACGGTGCGCAAGATCGAGAACAAGGGCAAGCATAACCGGCGCGTCAACATAACCTTCAAGGAACCGGCGTGAGCGTAGCGCTGCCCGGGCCCCTGGTGACGCCGGCATGGCTGGCCGAGCATCTGGCGGAGCCCGGCGTGAAAGTCATGGACGCCTCGTGGTATCTGCCCGCCGAGAAACGCGACCCGGCCGGCGAATTCGAAGCGGCGCATATCGAGGGCGCGGTATTTTTCGACATTGACGGCGTTCGCGACCCCGACAATCCACTGCCGCACATGCTGCCGAGCCGGCGGATATTCGCCGACGAAATGGTCAGGCTGGGCATTTCCAACGGCGACGCCGTCATCGTTTACGACGGCGCGGGCCTCTTTAGCGCGCCGCGCGCCTGGTGGTGCATGCGTGTCTTCGGGCATGACAATGTGGCGGTACTGGATGGCGGCCTGCCGGCCTGGCGCGCCGCGAACCTGCCGATCGCCACCCTGCCGATCGCCAGCGGCCCCGCCACGCCGGGCGCGGCGGTGTTCGAGGCCGATTACCGGGCCGAACTGGTGCGCGACCTGGCTCGGATGCTGGGCAATCTGGAACAGCGGGCGGAGCAGGTCGTGGATGCGCGCGGGCGCGGGCGCTTCGAGGGCAGCGAGCCGGAAATTCGCCCCGGCGTTCGCTCGGGCCATATTCCGGGCAGCCTCAATCTTCCCTATCCCGAGCTTATCGACGCCGCCGATCAGACGCTTTTGCCGGCCGACCGCTTGGCGGCGGCGTTCGCCGAGCGCGGCGTCGACCTGGGGCGCCCCATCGTCACCACCTGCGGCTCCGGCATCAGCGCGGCGCTGCTCGCCTTGGCGTTGTTCGTCTGCGGCCATGACGGTGCCGCCGTTTATGACGGCTCATGGACCGAGTGGGGCGGGCGCGGCGATACACCGACGGAACCATCGTAAAGGCTCCTTCTTGCCAACTCTGGGCGGCTCGGCGAGGATTGGGCGAACGATTCAAAAAAAGGGCTTGCAGGGTATGGCGCGGCAGGGACGGAAATCCATTTGGCTGAATATTGCCGGGACGGCGGCGGGTGGGCTGATGATCGCCCTCCTCTGCCTCGCTCTTTCGCATTCGCCTGTCCGGGCTCAATCCGATGTGCCGCCGGACACCCTGGCGGCGATCGATGCCGCCGTCCGCCAAGCGGATGCGAAAGCGATGTCGGCTGCCGTCATCGAAGGCATTTCGTCGCATCCGGAAGCGTTGGAGGCAATTGTTATGGCCGCTGCGCGCGCCGCGCCGGCTTATTCCCTCGGCATCAGCATGGATGCCGCCGCCGCGTTTCCCGGCTTTGCCGGGCGTATCGCCGACGCCGCCACCACCGTCACCCCTGAAATAGCGGGGACGGCGCGGGCCATCGCGGAGACCAGGGCCGACCCCCCCGACACGAGCGCCCTGCCGCCGCCCACGCCGAGCGAAACCAGCCGCGAAGTCCGCCGCGAAATCCTGTCGGAATTCGATATTTCGCTCGGCCTGGGCCCGGCCTTGCGGCCAACCTATGAAGGCGGCGATAAATTTGAGGTAGAGGCCCTGCCGCTCATTGACATTACCTGGCGCGACCGAATTTTTATCGCCTGGCAGGGCTCTTACGGAGAGCATTTGCGCCGCGGCCTGGGCGCCAAATTGTTAAAGAGCAGCAAATTTTCCGTCGGGCCATACTTGACTTACGATCCGGGCCGCGAAGAAAGCGAATCGCCTCAATTACAGGGCATGGGCAACGTGGATGCCGTCTTCGAAGCCGGCGTGTTCGCCGAATGGTATTCGGAGCGCTACCGATTTTCGGTAGATTACAAGCAGTCCATTTCCGGCGAGGAAGGGCATAATGGCTCGCTCCTGACATTTGCCGCCAGCATCGGCGGGCGCATCAACGACCAGCTCGGTGTCGGCATTTCGGCATGGGGCACCTACGCCAGCCAAAATTACATGATCGCCTATTACGGCATCAGCGCCCAGCAGTCCGCGGCGTCACCCTTGTTACTTCAGCCATTCAATCCCGAAACGGGTTTCAAGGATGCCACGGCGGACATAACCTTTCGCTTCGATTGGGACTCGAACTGGTACAGCCTGTTCATCGGACAGTGGAAAAGATTGCTCGGCGACGCCGCCCTGTCGCCCCTGATCGTGCCCGATAAAGAGAACCAGCTCTTCCTCGGCAGCACGATCGGCTACCATTTTTAGCCGGCGGGCGGAGCAAAAGGCAGCTTAATCGCCGCCCCGAGCGACCATTTCATCGAGCCGGGCGATGCGTTGATAAAGCCTGAGACTGCGCTCCATCAGGCTGCGAAAGCGCGGTGGCAGGCCGTCGATTATCTCATTGTCATTGTCGAAGCAGACTTCGCGCCCCCCCAGGCGACGTTCCTCGTGGCGCGCCTCGTTGACACCGATTTCGCCGGCATGAACGGCGCGCTGCACCAACAGCCATGCCATCACCTGGCTGAGCCTGGTGGTCAGGCGAAGGGCCTCGCAATCGAAATAGCTGCGTTCGCCGAAGGCCACGTTTTCGCGGTCGGCGCCGAGGCCGTCGGCCACGTAATCGCGCGCCTCGACGGTCATTTCGAACGCCTCGTCATAGGTTCGACTGTAAAAGGCCGTCTCGACCAGTCCGCCGCTTGTCACAGGACATCCACCTGAATTCGCCGTTAAGGGCCGTCTAAACATCCGATCAAGCTGCATGAATATAAGCGAAGTTCAGCGCTTGGCCGGTATTGAAAGGAAAAGTGTGTTCGCACTGTGTTAAAAAAGGGTTTGCGCACCATGTTGGCAATGACAAAAGCGATTTTAGCGCCGATTGCGTAGCAGACGGTTAATTTTCTGGATGCCGGAATGATTGCGGGTATTACGAAGCTTTTTTGCGCCAGCGCCAGGCGCCAAAATAAATCGGCGAGCGCGATTATTGCGGCATTCTCAATCGCCGTTACGCTTGCGATTGTGGCAAACCAGGCACGGGCCGATCTGTCACTCCGAGGTGATATGCTGGGCTCGGTGCGCAATTACACCGCCACATATGACGACACCTTGCTTGACCTGGCACGCGACAACGGCCTCGGATTCGTCGAAATTGTCGCGGCAAATCAAGGAGTTGACCCCTGGATACCGGGCGAAGGCACGGCAATTATCCTGCCGACGGGGCATTTGCTGCCGGATGCGCCGCGCCATGGCATCGTCATCAATCTCGCCGAACACCGCCTCTATTATTTCGCGCCCGACGGGGTCAAGACATACGCGATCGGCGTCGGGCGCGCCGGATGGAACACGCCGCTCGGCACCACATCGATCATCCGCAAGATGAAAAACCCGATTTGGTTTCCGCCCGAATCGATCAGAAAAGAGCATCCCGATCTGCCCAAAGTGGTTCGCGCCGGGCCCAACAATCCGCTCGGCGGGCATGCGCTTTATTTCGACTGGCCGAGCTATCTGGTTCATGGCACCAACATGCCGTGGGGCGTCGGCCGGCGAATCAGCCACGGTTGCATCCGGCTCTATCCGGAAGGCATCGAGGATCTGTTCAACCAGGTGGCGGTGGGAACGCGCGTGCAAGTGATCGACCAGCCGATCAAGATTGGCTGGCTCGCGGGCGAACTCTATATGGAAGTTTATCCCGAGCCCGAACAGGCCGACGAATTGGAGCGCGATGGGCGCATCCTAAGTGCCGCGAAACGCTCCGCCAGCGACGCCTATTACAAGATCAGAAGCCTCGCCGGAGACCAATTGCCGCGCCTCGATTGGCCGGCGATTCGCAATGCCCTGACCGAGCGTACCGGATTACCGGTACGCGTCACCTTGTAAAACACGCGCTTCACAGCGGCGAATAGCTTTTTTGCCATTGCCGCCTTGTTTGTCGGAGGTTTCGGGAAGCGGTTTACTTGCGCATTTGCCGCTGGAATATCCGATCCGCCTTGTCGGCCGCGGCTTTCGCCTCTTCGGCGGCCCTCTCGGCGGCGTTGGCGGCGCGCTCGGAAGCCTCGTTGGATTGCCTGATCTGCTCACGCAGCGCGGCAATATCGTTCTGCAACGCGGCAATCGAGCCCTGATTACGCATCGCATCCTGTTTCGCGCTTTGCGCGGTCTCCAGCGCGCCATCGCTTTGGGTGGCGCCCGAATCGCTCGTCGCCGTCTGACAACCCGCTACCGCCAGCGCAATCGGTAAAACCAGAAGCGCCGACCGGGACAACAGCTTATTTTTAGACATATGCGGACTCCTCGAAACGGATGAACGCGAAGAGTTGAGGCTATTTGGTTAATGCTGTCAAGCGAACTAATACCAACAGCTTGAAATCGCCAGCAATTTCGTAGCTTTCCCCGGCCAGAAAAAGAAAGCGCCGCCTTTTGCAAGGCGGCGCAGTAAACAGGGAGACGAAACAATTAGGGAGGTCTAATGCACGGTAATTCCGGAAACCCGAAACACCGTAACCAGGAGAATAGCCGCCAATTAACTAATAAAAGGTTAACGTCGACGTAATAAAAATATTCCCGCCGCTCACTTCTTGAAAATGGCATCGGCTTCGCTGCGCACCACACCTCTATTGTCTATCTCGGACTTCACGCGTTGCAATTCACGCTGCAAATCCTCGACATATTCCTCCAGCGCCTCCCGCGAAAGAACGTCGAGGTCTCTTGGAGCCCATTCAGCGGCTTTCGGAATTACAATTTCGATCTCGTCCATAAACTTTTCCCCCTCCATCCGACGGGCGCCATTATAACAATCCTCGAGGCCAATCCGGGAGTAGAAATTAATGAATTTCACAGGCGATCGGTTACCCGAGGATATGCTGGCGGTGGAAATTTCGGCGCCGGGCGGGCCGCGGAATCTCGTGCCGACGCGGCGCCCGGTGCCGCGCCCGGGGCATGGCGAGATATTGATTCGGGTCGCGGCGGCCGGCGTCAACCGGCCCGATGTGATGCAGCGCGCCGGCGCATATCCGGCGCCGCCCGGCGCATCCGATATTCCCGGCCTGGAAGTCGCCGGCGGCGTGGTCGCGTGCGGACCGGGAACCCGGCGTTACAAACCGGGCGATTCGGTGTGCGCCCTGGTTACGGGCGGCGGTTACGCGCAATATTGCGCCGCGCCGGAAACCCAGACCCTGCCCTCCCCCGGCGGCTATTCGGCGCGCGAGGCCGGCGCCTTGCCGGAGAATTTCTTTACCGTCTGGACAAACCTGTTCGAGCGCGGGCGCTTGCGCGCGGGAGAGCGGCTGTTGGTGCATGGCGGCTCGAGCGGCATCGGCACGGCCGCCATCCAGCTCGCCGCGGCGCTCGGCATTCGCGTCTTCGCCACCGCCGGATCGGCGCAAAAATGCGCTGCCTGCCGGGATCTCGGCGCCGAGTTGGCGGTGAATTACCGTGCCGAGGATTTTGTCGAGGCGGTGAAATCCGCCACCGGCGGCGAGGGTGTGGATGTGGTTCTCGACATGGTCGGCGGAGATTACGTTCAGCGCAATTTGAGCTGCCTGAGAGCCGAGGGCCGCGTCGTGCAAATCGCCTTCCTCGGCGGCGCCAAAGCGGCGCTCAACCTGATGCCCGTTATGCTCAAGCGCCTTACCATCACCGGCTCCACGTTGCGCGCGCAAAGCGTCGAAAGCAAAGGGCGCATCGCCGCCGCGCTGGAAAAAGAAGCCTGGCCGCTTCTGTCGGCGCGCCGCATCGCACCGGTAATCGACAGCGAATTTCCGTTGGCCGAGGCGGCAAAGGCCCATGCGCGCATGGAATCAAGCGAACATATCGGTAAGATTTTGCTTATCCCCGATGAACAGGATTCGTAACCGGCCCGATTGACCGTTATCCACCAAGAGCGATATATCACTGTCTTTCAAACATGCGCAGCGGCGAAGCGTTTTGCGGCGCTGGATGCACAGCCCCGATCGGCGACGAAATCGGGGCGAAAGGATAAACGATGTCTGAGTTGTTGATGCCCAAAGCAACCGCCGTCTGGCTGGTCGACAATACCGCGCTCACCTTTGAACAGGTCGCGGCGTTTTGCGGCCTGCACGACCTCGAAGTCCAGGGCATCGCCGATGGCGAGGTCGCCGTGGGAATCCGCGGCCTCGACCCGATCTCCAACGGCCAGCTCACGCGTGAAGAGATCGAGCGCTGCGAGGGCGACAGGAAATTGCGCCTGAGCTTGAACGCGCCGAGCACCAAAGTGCCGCAACGCACCCGCCGGGCGCGCTACACGCCGGTCAGCAAGCGCCAGGACCGGCCCAACGCGATCGCCTGGCTGATCAAGAATTACCCGGAATTGAACGACGCCCAGATCGGCAAGCTGCTCGGCACCACCAAATCGACCATTACCGCTGTGCGCGAACGCACCCATTGGAACACGCCCAACATCTCGCCGCAGGATCCGCTGCTTCTCGGCATTTGCTCCGAGCAGGAATTGTTGGAGGAATTGCGCAAGGCGCGCAGGCGCCAGGAGCGCGAGGCCAAAAAAGCGGAGCGTGAAGCGGCGCGCAAGGCCGCCGCCAAATTGGTTGCCCAGGAAGCCGCGGCGCCGGTGCCGCCTGAAACCGGGGCCGCGCCGGAGGCGGAAACCGGGGCCGCGCCGGAGGCGGCGAACGCGGCGGTTCCGGCTCCGGAGCCGCGGCCCGAAACCACGGCGGAAACAAATGCGGCAATCGCCCCGCCGGCGAAATCGCCGTTCGGCGACAGGCCGGGGGAAAACAACGAATCCTAATTCGCCGCGGATGAAACCGCGCGCTTGGCGGAAAGGCCGCGCTTCGCGGCTTCCTCCTGGAGCCCGTCTCTGAATTTCGGATGGGCGATTTTGATCAAAGCCTGGGCGCGCTCGCTGAGAGACCTGCCGCGAAGCTCCGCGACCCCGAATTCCGTTACCATCATATCCATATCGGCGCGCGCGGTGGTGACGACGGAGCCCGGCGCGAGGCCGCCGACAATGCAGGAAACGGTGCCGCCCTTGGCGGTGGCATGGGTGGCGAGAAAAGACCGCCCGCCTTCGGCCAGCATGGCGCCGCGGACGAAATCGGCCTGGCCGCCGGTGCCGCTATACTGCATGCCGCCGATCGATTCCGAGCACGCCTGGCCGGTGAGATCGACGGCGATCGTCGCGTTGATCGCCACCATTCCCTTATGTTGCGCGATGACGAAGAGATCGTTGGTATGTTCCACGGGATGGCCTTCGACGGCCGGATTTTCATGCAGAAAATCATAGGTCTGCCGGGTTCCGGCGGCGAAGGTATAGAGGGTCTTGCCGGGGTTGATCGACTTTCGCGAATTGTCGACCACGCCCTCCTGCATCAGCACCCGCATGGCATCGACGAACATTTCGGTATGAATGCCGAGATGGGAGTGGCCGCGCAGACACAGGCCGACGGCGCTCGGCGCGGCGCCGTAGCCGAGCTGAATCGTCGCGCCGTCCGGTATGCGCTCGGCGATCAAGGCGCCGATCTTTTCGTCTTCGGGGGTTCCCGGCGGGTTGGGCAGTTCGAAGATTTCATCATCGCTTTCGACGATGGCGTCGACTTCGGAAACATGGACGAGGCAATCGCCGAACACGCGGGGCACGTTCGGATTGACTTCGACGGCGCTGAAGCTGGCCGAGCCGATCAGCGCCTTGGTGTAATCGATGCTGATGCCGATGCTCATATAGCCCTCGGCGTCGGGCGGCGAGACCAGCGTCATGACGGCGCCCACCTTCATGTCGTTCCGCATGACCTTGGGCATCTGGCCGAAATGTATCGGCGTCATGTCGTAACGGCCCTCGAACACGCCGAGTCGGTCCGAGGTGCCGCAGAACAGGCTGTCCCAATCGACGCTATCGGAATGTTCGGGCCGCAACAGGGCATCGGCGAGACAGGGGCAGGGCAATATCGTGCCGGCCCGCACGCGGGCCAGCTTGCCGTCGCGCAATCGCCGGCCCATCGCCGCGATCAGGCCCGGCGGCTGCCCCGCCAATGTCGGTAATATCAGGCGCTGGCCGTCTTGCAGGCGGCTTACCGCTTCGTCCGCGCTTTGCAGCCGGCGCTTATATTCGCCCCGCCAATCGCTTGCTTGAGCCATATCCCCCCCTTATACCAAGGAGCGGTGATAATGACTCATGGGGACGGCTTGCCAAGGTTTTCGGCTAGGAGCGTGGGGCGCGGCGATGCGGCACATCGGAAGCCGCGCGCGACGCCGTCCGAAAGCCTTGGCAAGCC
>CAJXFT010000003.1 GCA_913053235.1 uncultured Alphaproteobacteria bacterium | reverse complement strand
CCGTCGGCGGCGCGCTCGGCTCGAAGCACCTGAGCGCTGTCGAAGTGCTGGCCCTCAACGACAAGGGCGACGGCTACGCCGGCGATATCCGGCGCCTGCGCTGCGATCTGCTGTGCCTCTCGGGGGGATGGAATCCCACCCTCCACCTGTTTTCGCAAGCCGGCGGCAAGCTCGAATTCGACGAAAATCAGGCCTGTTTCGTGCCCGGCGAAGCGCGCCAGGCGGTCTCAATGGCGGGCGCGGCAAACGGCGTCTTTGCCCTCCAGGGCTGTCTCGCCGGCGGCGCGGCGGCGGGCCGCGCGGCGGCGGCGAAGGCCGGGTTCGAGGAGCCTGGGGCGCCTGAAGCCCTGCCCGTGAGCGCGCCGGAACAATCCCCCATCACGCCGGTTTGGCATTTGCCGCCGGTCGCCAAGGGCGAGAGGCGCTTTGTCGACCTCCATAACGACGTCACGGTGTCCGATATCGAACTGGCGGCGCGCGAGGGCTACGGCGCGGTCGGACATATGAAACGCTACACCAGCGCCGGCATGGGCCCCGACCAGGGGCGGACGGGAAACGTGCACGCGCTGGCCATCCTGGCCGATATTCGCGGCGCCTCGATCGCCGAAATCGGCACCACCACGTTCCGCCCGCCCTATGCGCCGGTGCCCTACGGCGCCATGGCCGGGCGCGATGTCGGCGTGCTGGCGGATCCGGTGCGCATGACCGCGATGCATGGCTGGCATGAACGCTCGGGCGCCGTCTTCGACGATGTCGGCCAGTGGAAGCGGCCCTGGTACTATCCCCGCCCCGGCGAGAACATGGCCGCCGCGGTGCGCCGCGAATGCATCGCCGCGCGGAACGGGGTGGCGATTCTCGACGCCTCCACCCTCGGCAAGATCGAAATCCACGGGCCCGACGCCGCCGAATTCCTCAACCGCGTCTATACCAATGGCTGGAACACACTCGCCGTCGGGCGCTGCCGCTACGGGCTGATGTTGGGCGAGGACGGCATGGTGATGGACGATGGCGTCACCTCGCGCCTCGGCGAGGCGCATTATTTCATGACCACCACCACCGGCGGCGCCGCGCGGGTGATGGCGTGGATGGAAGACTGGCTGCAATGCGAGTGGCCGGACCTCAAGGTCTATCTGACATCGGTGAGCGAGCAATGGGCGACGCTCTCGGTTTCCGGACCCAACGCCAGGCGGCTGCTGAGCGAGCTCGCCGAGGGCGTCGATCTGGCGCCTGAAGCCTTTCCCCATATGGCGGTGCGCGAAGGCCGGGTGGCGGGCATCGATGCGCGCATCTTCCGGGTCAGTTTTACCGGCGAGCTCGGCTATGAGGTCAGCGTTGCCACCAGTTACGGATTGGCGCTGTGGCAGGCTTTTCTGAGGGTCGGCGAGAATTACGACCTGACGCCGCTCGGCACCGAGGCGCTGCATGTGCTGCGCGCCGAGAAGGGCTATATCGCGGTCGGCCACGATACCGACGGATCGGTGACGCCGGGCGATCTCGGCATGGCTTGGATCGTCAGCACCAAGAAGGATTTTCTCGGCCGCCGCTCGCTGGCGCGCTCCGATACCGTTCGCCCCGACCGCAAGCAATTGGTCGGCCTCTTGCCCGAGGCGCGCGTTCCCGAGGGGGCGCAGATCGTCGCCGAACATCGCCGCCGGCCGCCGATGAAGATGATCGGCCATGTCACCTCATGCTACGACAGCGCCGCGCTCGAGCGGCCCATCGCCCTGGCGCTGATCATGGGCGGGCGCGAGCGCATCGGCGAGACGGTCACCATCCCGCTGACCTTGGAGGGGCGCGTGGTAAAGGCGGAAATCGTCAGCCCGGTATTTTACGACGCCCAGGGAGAGCGCCTGAATGTCTGATCCATCCCAGCGCCTGAGCCCCCTGGCGACGCTTCATCTCGGCGACCGCGACGCGCAATCCGGCCCGGACGCCCTGGTGCATTTGGCGGAAAAGCGCTCTCTCGGCAAGATCAATCTGCGCGCCGATTCCGCCGATGTGGCGTTGATGGGGGCGATCGAAAATGTTCTCGGTTACGGTCTGCCGCGCGAGCCCAACCGGACAAACGGCGCCGGCGGCCGGGGCGCCCTGTGGCTGGGCCCCGACGAATGGCTGGTCACGGTTCCGACGGGGCAGGAAATCGCGCTCTTCGAAGCTTTGTTCCAGGCCGCCGCCGGCCATCATGCGGCGCTCAGCGATGTCAGCGATGCGCGCACCGTGTTGACGTTGTCCGGGCCGCGCGCGCGCCAGGTTCTGGAGAAGGGCTGCGGCCTCGACCTCCATCCGCGCGCCTTCCAAACCGGCCATTGCGCCCAGACCCGCCTCGCCCGCGCCGCCATATTGCTGCACCAGACAGACGACGCCCCCGCCTACGACATTCACGTCGCCTGGAGTTTCGCCGCCTATCTGTGGGTGTGGCTGGAGGACGCGGCGGCGGAATACGGCATCGCCGTCGGCGATGTCGCTTGAGGCGCGCGTATCTGGTTTCAGGTGAAACCTCAATTTCCTCCCATGACCGGCTAGATTTAACGGAATACTAACTTTGCAAATATATGGTTACAGCGCTTACATCGGTTGGCGTAGACCATTGGAGAACAGCCGCAAGACGGCACTCATTGTGGCGCTCAGGGCTGGATGCAGAATTGGAACTCGAGGAATCGCGCGTTGCAATTGCCGTCGGAACAGAAGCGGGCCGAACTAAACCTCCTGCTGGTTGGCTGTCACGAAATTGACCGTCTGCTGACCACTGCGTCTTGCGGTAAATCCAAGAATATCAATTACAGCGTGAGCATAGCCACTGGCCATGAAGAGGCCATGCGGGTGATCGAATCCAAGCAGTTTGACGCCTGCCTGGTGAATTTCGACTTGGCCGGCAAAACCGGATTGGACTTGGTTCGCGACGCCGCCGAGGCAAAACACGGCTTGCCGTTTATCCTACTGACCGATCGCGACGATCACCGCATCGACGCGGAAGCCATGGCGTCCGGTGTGGTGGATTATTTCGTCAAGGATCAGGTGACGGCGCCGCTCCTGAGGCGCGCCATCCGCTACGGCATCGAACGCAAGCGCACCGAATCGCGCCTGGCTGCCCTCGCCGATTTCGACGAACTGACCGGTCTGGCCAATCGCACGCATTTTCACCGCATGTTGCGCCATGAGATTGCGGTGGCCAACCGCACCGGCCGGCAATTGGCGATCTTCTTTCTCGATTTGGATCGCTTCAAGCGGGTCAACGACGATATGGGCCACATGATGGGCGATCACCTGCTCAGAAAAGTGGCCGACTGCCTGCGCGATTGTTGCCGCGAGACCGACACGGTCGCCCGCCTCGGCGGCGATGAATTCGCCATCGTTGCCACCCATATCGAGGATGGCGGCGGCGCCGAAGTGGTGGCGAACAAGATTCTGGCGGCCTTGTCGGAGCCTTTCATGATTGTCGGCCACAACGTCCACACCAGCTCAAGTATTGGAATCTCGCTCTACCCATCGGATGAAGACAATATCGAAAGGCTGCTGGCCAATGCGGATATGGCGATGTACCGCGCCAAGGCCGAGGGCGGCAATACCTACCGTTACTTTGATGCCAATCTGAGCGAAGAAATCAAGCGCAAACGCAGCATGGGCCGCGCCATGCGCCAGGCCCTCGATCACGGCGATTTCACCGCGCACTACCAGCCGGTTTTCGACGTAACGGGCGGGCAGGTTATCGGCGCCGAGGCACTGGCACGGTGGCGCCCGGACGGTGAGGGTTACATCTCCCCGTCAGAGTTTATTCCCATCGCCGAATCCGACGGACTCATCGACCGGCTTGGCGAGCGCATGCTGCTCACCGCCTGTAAGGACTGCATGGCCTGGCAAGGCCAGGGCCTGAAAGATGTCGGCGTGGCGGTCAATGTTTCACCGTCGCAGTTCAAGCGCTCCGGTATTGTCGAAATAGTCCTCAGGACACTTCAAGACAGCCGCCTGGATCCCACTCTGCTCGAACTGGAATTGACCGAAAACACGGTTATGCGGGATTTCGAGGAAGCGGCCGAGGCGCTGCAGCGCTTGCGCGACGAGGGCGTGCGAATCGCCATCGATGATTTCGGCACCGGTTACTCTTCCCTGGCCTATTTGAAACATCTGCCGGTGGACCGGCTGAAAATAGATCAATCTTTTATCGCCGGCGTCGAAAACCAATTCGGCGACCGTGCGATCACCCGCGCCGTGATTCGCCTCGGCAACGGATTGGGCATCGACGTCACCGCGGAAGGCGTCGAGAACGCGGGACAGCTCAAATTCCTGAACTCAAAAAAATGCTCTTCGGTACAAGGTTATTTCCTCGCCAAGCCGATGCCGCTGGAGACTTTCGTGGAAGCCGTGCGCGGCCGTAACGTCCTTTCCGGCGCGGCTTAACGCCGGCCCGCCCGCCCGGTCCCTTCACTCATCCATCTGCGGCCCGCTGGCGCTGAGATCGCGCATGTCGGTCTTGATGTGGATCAGCGAAGGGCGGCCGCCCTCGGCCAACGCCGCGTCCAGGGCGGCGGGGAAATCCGCGGTCCGTTCCACACACCAGGCGGCGGCGCCGTAAGCCCGGGCCAGGCCAGCGAAATCCGGGCTGTTCATCACCGTGCCGTAGAGCGCCTCGCGCCCGCCGCGGCGATATTGATGGGTGGCGATGGAGCCGTACATGCCGTTGTCGAACAGCAGCACCGTAAACGGCAGCTTTTGCTGCACGCCGGTGACGATCTCCTGCCCGGTCATGAGGAAGCCGCCATCGCCGACCAGGGCGACGGTCTCGGAATCGGGGCGCGCCAGCTGCGCGCCGATGGCGCCCGGCACCGCGTATCCCATGGCGCCGAGGCCGGGCGTGGTGTAGGCGATATGCTCGTCGTGGCGCGCCGCGCGCCAGGCCAGGCGGCCTTTTGCGGGCGCGCCTTGCAGATGTTCGCCGAGCGCCTCCAGGCTGGCGCCAACATCGGCTTCGAGCGCGACGCGCGGAGAAGATTGGGCGAAGGCCGCGCCCTCCGGATAGATGTGGATCACGTTCTGGTCGGCGCGCAGCAGCGAAAACCCCTGCAACGTCGCGCCGTCGGGCCGCGCGCCGGCCAATATGACGAGATCGACATCGGCCCAGAATTTCTCCTGATAGGGCGCCAGGCGAAGGCCGAAATGGCCGAGATTGGCGGCATCTTCGTGAGCCAGGATATCCTGGCGGCGAAAGGCGCTGACCACACCGGCGCCGGCCGCCTCGGCGAAGCGCGCCAGGGCGCCATGCGCGGCCTCGAAATTGACCTGTTCGCCGCCGATGATGACGGGGTGACGCGCCGCACCGATCAACGGCGCCGCCGTCGCGACGCTTTGCGGATCGGGCTTGAGGGCAACGCGCGGTTCGGCGCCGGGAATGTGAGGCGCGCCGGCCTCGCCTTCCGTGACATCCTCCGGCAGCACGACGGCGACCGGCCCGGGCCGCCCGGCGATTGATTCGCCAAGCGCTTCCGCCGTCGCCGCCGCGACATCCTGCGGGCGCATGACTTCGATCACGCGCTTGGTCATCGGGCCGAAAGCGGCCGGATAGTCGATTTCCTGGAACGCCTCCCTCCCCATCTCAGCCGTCGGCACATGGCCGATGAAGAGAACCAGCGGCGTCGAATCCTGCTTCGCCGTATGCAGGCCGATCGAGGCATTGGTGGCGCCGGGGCCGCGCGTGACGAAGGCGATGCCGGGCCTGGCGGTCGCCTTGGCATAGGCTTCCGCCGCGAAGGTGGCGCCGGATTCATGGCGGTTGAGGACCAGGCGGATGCGGCCGCGGGCCCGGCGGAGCGCCTCCAGCACGGTGAGATAGCTCTCACCGGGAACGCAGAATCCGACCTCCACGCCATGTTCCACCAGCGTCGCGACCAGTGCCTCTCCGCCGTTCATAGGCGCATATTCTCAGCCCGCAAAGCGCGGCTCCGGCAGTCCGCGCGCGCCGACCGAATTCCGACGGTGAGCAGAAGAAAATAATTTATGCTATTGTAATAAAACACAAAAAAATTCGTCTCGTTGGCAAATAGGGTTTGCACAATCGCCCCCGTCCGCAATATAGCACGGGGCAGCGGCAATTCATTTTCCAGAGCTTTTCGCCTCGGCAATGGATGCTCTCGCGGGCGGCAGATAAAATTGACAAGCTTTTTTTCTCGATCTTGGTAGCATGGCGGTGCACGGGCGGCCACGAGGTAAAGAGCGGGCTTTGAACTGGAAGGCCCGCCGCACGGCCATACAAAAATGTGCGTTCAAGTGTGGCGCCCGTGCACCCAGATCATCGCCGCCGCCCCTTTAATGCCGCACGACAAATCCCCACCGCGCGGCTCTCCCCGCGATTGTAATTAAGTATGCTGGCACCTTAATTACAGAATTAACCGGCAAAACGCGGCTCGGGCAGGCCGGTGGCGCCGGTGCCGGTGATGGCGAAGACGCCGCCCGCTTGCGGCTGCTTGGCCAAATCCTCGTCGCTCAAAAAGATGCTGGCGCAGGTGAGATAGATAATGTCGAGCCCCTCGCCGCCGAACATCGGGCAGGTCGGGCGCTGAACGGGGAGCTCGATGGTGCGCTCCAGCGTCCCGTCCGGCGCCCAGCGCGCCAGGCACCAGCCGTCCCACATGGCGTTCCACAGATAGCCCTCCGCATCGACGGCCGAGCCGTCCGGGCTGCCCCGCATGTCCTCCGTCGTGGCGAACACGCGGCGATTCGTGATCTCACCGTTGGCGATGTCCAGGTCATAGGCCCAGATGGTGTCGATGCCGAGATCGGCATAGTAGAGAATGGCGCCGTCGGGGCTGAAGGCGAGGGAGTTGGAGCAGATGATGTTGCTCTCCGTCTTGTGCACGCTGAGATCGGTGTCGAGCCGGTAAAGACCGCCGAGCGGTTCCACCATCAGATTGTCCATGCTGCCGGCCCAAAACCGGCCCTGGCGGTCGCAGCGCCCGTCATTGAGGCGGGTTCCGGGCATATCCGCCTCGATCTCGTGGACCGTCTCGATGGCGCCGCTGTCGAGATCGTAGGTGCGGAAGCCGCCGTAAAACGCCACCATCAGCCCGCCACCCCGGCGCAGCGCCAGCGAACCCGGCTCTTCTTCCACCGGCCAGGTTTCGACCTCGCCTGAAGCCGGCGTCAAGCGGTTGATCGATTTGCCCTTGATATCGACCCAGTAGAGCGCCTTCTCGTCGGGGCACCAGACCGGGCCCTCGCCGAGCACATTCCTGCAATCCACCACGCATTCGATCTCGACCATTATGGCCCCCCGCATTACTGTTTTTTCAGCTCTGTTTTATGGCAAATTCCGACGGGGGAAAAGTGAAAAAGAAATCCGACGGCCTCAGAGGCTCGCTGACCAGCTATGGCGATGCCGGCTTCTCCTATTTTTTGCGCAAATCCTTCGCCAAATCCTTGGGCTACGGCGACGAGGAGCTGGAGCGCCCGGTCGTCGGCATCGCCAATACGGCGAGCGGCATGGTCAGTTGCCACGGCACCGTGCCGCAGCTCGTCGAGGCGGTGAAGCGCGGCGTCACCGCCGCCGGCGGCCTGGCGCTCGAATTCCCCACCATCTCGTTGGGCGAGCCCTTCCTCAACCCGACCAGCATGCTGTTCCGCAATCTGATGGCGATCGACACCGAGGAGATGATCCGCGCCCATCCGGTCGATTCGGTGGTGCTTATCGGCGGCTGCGACAAGACGGTGCCGGCCCAGTTGATGGCGGCGGCGAGCGCAAATGTGCCGGCCATCCTGCTCGTCACCGGCCCGATGATGACCGGCAGCCACCGGGGCGAGCGGCTCGGCGCCTGCACCGACTGCCGGCGTCTGTGGGGCGAGCATCGCGGCGGGCGCCTCAACGCGGCGGAGATCGACGAAATCTCGGGCCGCCTGATGCCGACGTCGGGCACCTGCATGGTGATGGGCACGGCGAGCACCATGGCCTGCATCACCGAGGCGCTCGGCATGATGCTGCCGGGCGGCGCCGCCATCCCGGCGGTCCATTCCGACCGTTTGCGCAACGCCAGCGAAAGCGGCGCCCAGGCCGTCCGCATGATCGAAAATGGCGGGCCGAAGCCGCGCCAGATCATCACCCCCGCCGCGCTCACCAACGCCTTCAGGGTGCTGCTGGCGATCGGCGGCTCGACCAACGGCGTCATCCATCTCGCCGCCCTGGCCGGCCGCCTCGGCATCGAAATCGATTACGGCGCATTCGACCGTTTGGGGCGCGAGACGCCGGTGCTGCTCGATCTCAAACCGTCCGGCGCGCATTACATGGAGGATCTCAACAAGGCCGGCGGCATGGCGCCGATCCTGCGCGAACTGGCGCCGCTCCTCAATCTCGATTGCCTGACCGTGACCGGGCGCAGCTTGGGCGAGGAGTTGGCCGCTGCGGCGCCGGCCTGGCCGCAAGAGGTGGTGCGCGCGAAGGACAATCCGCTCCATGCGGAGGGTGGTATCGCCGTTCTCAACGGCAATCTGGCGCCGGACGGCGCGATCATCAAACATTCGGCGGCGACGCCGGCGCTCCTCAGCCATGAGGGCCGCGCCGTGGTTTTCGATTCGCTCGACGATCTCGCCGAGCGCATCGACGATCCGGCCCTCGACGTGACGCCTGACGACGTGCTGGTGCTGCGCAACGCCGGGCCGAAGGGAGCGCCAGGCATGCCCGAGGCCGGTTACATCCCGATTCCCAAAAAGCTCGCCGAGGCCGGGGTCAAGGACATGCTGCGCATTTCCGACGCCCGCATGAGCGGCACCGCGTTCGGCGCCATTGTTTTGCACCTCTGTCCCGAGGCCGCGGTCGGCGGCCCGTTGGCGCTGGTCAAGAACGGCGATAGGGTCCGCCTCGACGTGCCGGCGCGGCGCGTCGATGTGCTTGTCTCGGACCAAGAACTGGAAGCGCGCCGCGCCGCCTGGACCCCGCCGCCGCCGCACACCGGCGCCGAGCGCGGCTGGCTCGCCATGCATCTCGCCCATGTGCAGCAGGCCGACAAGGGCTGCGATTTGGATATCCTGGCCGGCGAGCCGAGCGGCGCAACCGCGCCATTGTGATAAGCCCTTCTTCCCCCCGGGGAAGAAGGGCTTATTCATTATCTACCGCGCAGGGCTCTCAGCGCGGCGCAGGCGGCGCCGTAGCCGTTGTCGATATTGACCACCACCACGCCCGGCGCGCAGCTTACCAGGGAGGAGAACAGGGCGGTCTCGCCGCCGCGTGCGGCGCCGTAGCCGGTCGAGGTCGGCACCGCGATCACCAGGCCCGGCACCAACCCGCCGATGACGCTGGGCAGCGCCGCGTCGAGCCCGGCGACGGCGATGATAATCCGGTGGCGCTTGATTTCGTCGATGCGCTCCATCAGGCGCCACAGCCCGGCGACGCCGACATCGCTGATCTCCAGGCTCGGCGCGCCGTAATAGGCGAGCGTGCGCGCCGTCTCGCGGCTGACCCGCACATCCGAGGTGCCGGCGGTGACGATGGCGATATCGGCGGTGCCGGTGGGCACCGCCACGCTGCCGAAAAAGCCTGTGCGCGACAGCGGCTCGTAGTCTATTTGTTCGGCCAGCGCCGGCGGCAGGGCGGCCACGGCATCCGCATCCAGGCGCGTCAACAGCAGGCTGCCCTCTCCCGCCTGTTCGAGAATGGCGACCAGATGCGCGCCCGATTTTCCGGCGCACAGGATCGCCTCGTCGAAGCCGAGGCGTTGGCGGCGCTCGAGGTCGAGCTTGATATCGCGCTCAGCCATGCGCCTCCGGCCGGAGAAAGGCCGAGCCCATGCGGTAGGGGCGAAAATTCAGCGGCTTGTCGATGCCTTCCGCTTGCAGCATGACGGCAATAACGTGGCTGATACCCACCGCGTCCAAATCGCCGAGCGCGGCGAGGCTGGACGCGTCGAGCTCGATCACCACCTTTTCGCGCCGGATGCGGCAACGTACCGTATGGGCGTCGAGGCGCCGCGCGACGTATTTCTCGACCGCGTCGATCAGCGCCAACTGATCGCCCTCGATGCGCAATCCGGTCTCGACCCGGCTGGAGAGACAGGGCGCCGCCGGCAGCTCGGCCAGGTCGCCGAGCGCCAAATGGCGCGCGATGGCGCGCACGGCGGCCTTGTCGATGCCGGCCTCGACGAAGGGGTGGCGCACGCCATGGCGGCGCGCCGCTTCCAGCCCGGGTCGGTAATCGCCGAGATCGTCGAGATTGGTGCCGGAAAGCACGCTGTCATCGGTCACCGCGGCGATGCTGTCATAGAGATTGGTCTTGCAATAGAAGCAGCGGTCCACCGGGTTGGCGCGGTAGTTCGGGTCGTCGAATTCGCCGGCATCTATTTCGCGCAATTTCCACCCTTCGCGCGCGGCATGGCGGCGCACACGCTCCGACGCATCGAGAGGGACGGCGGGCGAGAGGGCATGGAAGACGGTGTGGTCATGGCCGGCCAGGCGCCCGGCGACGGTGGCCAGCGTCATGCTGTCGATGCCGCCGCTGACGGCGATCGCGGCCCTGCCGATGCCGCCCAGCACATGCTCAAGGGCAGCCAACTCAGTCATCGTCATCTTTCCCGTCGAGCGCGGCGTCTTCCGAGGCGCGCCTGCGCGCCATGCGCCCGGCATGGCCGCCGCCGCCCGCCGCCGCCCGGTCGATTTCCGCCTTCGCGGTCGTCACCCCGGAGGGCCGCGTCACCAGCTTCACGCCGTCGGCGTGTTGGCGCTCCAATATGGCGCGCCGGCTTATTTCCCAGCGCAGGCCGAGGGTGGTGGTCTCGGTGAAGCAGGCGGCGATCGCCGCCTCGCGCGCGTGCATGCGGGTGAGGATTTGAACCTGCGCCGTGATGCGGCCCTTTTTGCCGAAGGCGGGCGATTGCACGACATCGAGCACGCCATCCAGCGCGCGCAGATTATCCAGCCCGACGGCGAGGTCTTCCGGGCTCTGGTCGTCCACTTCGAAGCGCAGCACCGCCACCTGATCCTCGGCGATAGCGGCGCCGGCGCTTTCGAATTCCAACACCCTGAGGACGTTGCTGATGCCGGCAAAGACCTTGGTGCCGAAGCCGATGCCGCATTCGCTCAGGCGCTCAGGCCCGTACACGGCGCCCTGTTCGGGGCTCAAATGAGCCAGAATGGCGGCGCCGGTCGGCGTCACGCGCTCGCCCTTGCGGCCGTCGTCATGCAGCGAAAAACCCTTGAGCAGCTCGACCACGGCCGGCGCCGGCAGCGGTAAATCGCCATGCGCGGTTTTCACCGTTCCCGCACCCATGGGCAGCGACGAGACCGACCAGCGCGCCGCGCCGCTTTGTTCGATGAGGTGGGCGGCGGCGACGATGTCGGCGATCGAATCCCAGGCGCCGACTTCGTGAAATGTCACCTCTTCGGCACCGACGCCATGCACCGCGCCCTCGGCGGCGGCGAGGCGGGCGAAAATATCCTGCGTACGCGCCTGCGTACCGGCCGTTAATTCGGCGTCGGCGAGTCGGGCGCGCAAGTCACTGAAAGGCGTAACATCCTCGCCGCCATTTTCCGCCGGCAGCGCGACTTCGAAGCGCGTTCCCGTCAGGGTGTGATCCTGGTGCGCGACCACGCGGAGATCGACCGATTGCGGCAGGCCGGCGGCGCGAACCGCGGCCAGCGCGCCGTCGGTCTCGCCGGGATGGGCGTCGAGCATGGCGGCGACGAACATATCGCCGGCCACACCGCCGACCGCGTCAAGGTGAATACGCCGGAGCATGGCTCAAATTAAGGCGCTTGGAAAGTGCGAACAACTCCTCATCCGCTATTTCCACTACTCCTGCCGTGGGCGCATATCGCCGAAATGCCGGGTCAACGCCATCAATTGCCGATCGCGCCACTCCTGGCGGGCCGGCACCTCGGCCACCGGCGTGGCGCTTTCCATCTCTTCCGCCAGGCGCGAAATCAGCTCCGGGTTGAGGGGATGGGGCTCGCGGTGGAGTTCGGCGATGATGCCGCCGATGGCGCTCTGGAACTTGTCGTAATATTCGGTGATGCCGCCGGTGGCGTTGAGATGGTTGGTCTCGAACGGCCCCATGAAGGCCCAGCGCCGGCCGAGGCCGTATTTGACGACGTTGTCGATGTCCTCGGCCGAGATATAGCCGCCATCGACCAGATGCAGCGCTTCGTGGATGAGGGCGAATTGCAGGCGGTTCAGCACATAGCCGAATATTTCCTTGTTGAGGCGCACCGGCACCTGGCCGATGCCGCGCAGAAATGCGCAGCAGGCTTCGAAAGTCTCCTCGCTGGTCGACGGCCCGAGCATCACCTCGATCACCGGGATGAGATGCGGCGGGTTGACCGGATGGGCGACGATGCAGCGCCCGCCGCCCTCGAGATTGGCCATGAATTCGGAAGGCGGTATCGAGGATACCGAGCTGGCGATAATCGCGCCCGGCGGCGCTTCGCGGTCGAGGGTGCGGAACAGCGCGTGCTTGACCTCGACATCCTCGATGACGCTCTCCTGGACATGATCGACGCCCTGAAGCGCGTCGGCCAGCGTTGCCGAGGCGCGGATGCGCCCCATGGCGGCTTCGACATTGTCGACGAGGCCGGCTTCGGCCATCGCCGCGAGGCTGCTCTCGATGGCCGGAAGCGCCGCATCGACGGCGCCGGCAGCGTTGTCATAGAGCGCCACGTCATGGCCGGCGCGGGCGAAGATCGCCGCCCAGGCGCGGCCGAGATTGCCGACGCCGATACAGGCTATTTTCTTTTTTTTCATATCAGTCTCCGGTTTTGGCGGCGCTTTCGGCCCAGCGCGCCATCAATGTGTTTGAGGGTTTGGTCTTGTCCTTGACCTTGTCCGCCGTCGCCACCCCTTCGGGCAACCCGTTTTCTTTGTCGTGCTCAGCCATGCACACCTCCGCCGAGGATTGTGATCGCTCCGCCCCGTCGCCGCAATCCGTGCATTCGAAGGCCGCTCGGGGCAATATCGCGCCATGACAACGAGAGAAGACTGCGCCGCGCTCGACGCGCGCGATCCCCTGGCAAACTTCCGTGCCCGCTTCGCGCTCCCCGAAGGGGTGATCTACCTGGACGGCAATTCGCTCGGCGCCTTGCCCCTGGCGGCGGCCGAACGCGCCCGCGACGTCATCGGCGAGGAATGGGGCGATGGCCTCATCCGCAGTTGGAACGAGGCCGGTTGGATGGATTTGCCGTTCAAGGTGGGGGCCAGGATCGCGGTGCTGATCGGCGCCGAGGCGGGCGAGGTGGTGGCCTGCGATTCGACCTCGGTCAATCTGTTCAAACTGCTGGCGGCGGCCTTGGCGCTGCGCCCCAAGAGGCATGTCGTGGTCACCGACAGCGACAATTTCCCGACCGACAACTATATCGCCGAGGGTATCGGCGAATTCCTCGGCCCGCGCGTCGAGCGCCGCCTGGCATCGGCCGATGAAATTATCGACGCCATCGACGGCGATACCGCCGTGGTTTCGCTCACCCATGTCGATTACCGCACCGGGCGCATCCATGACATGGCGGCGATCAGCGCCGCGGCGGCGGCGCGCGGCGCGCTCAGCTTGTGGGATCTGAGCCATAGCGCCGGCGCGCTTGCGCTCGATCTGAACGGCTCGGGCGCCGACCTCGCCGTCGGCTGCGGCTATAAATATCTCAATGGCGGGCCCGGCGCGCCGGCCTATCTGTTCGTCGCCGAGCGCCATCACGCGGCCATTCGCCAGCCGCTCAGCGGTTGGATGGGCCATGCCGCGCCGTTCGATTTTTCGCCCCGCTTCCGCCCGGCGCCGGGCATCCAGCGCATGCTCTCGGGCACGCCGCCGGTGATTGCCCTGGCGCTCCTGGAATGCGGCCTGGATATTCTCTCCGAGGCCGGCATGGCGGCGCTCAGAGCCAAATCCGTGGCGCTTGGCGAGCTGTTCATGGCACGCATCGAGGCGCGCTGCGCCGGCCATGGCCTGGAACTCCTGTCGCCGCGCGATTCCGCACAGCGCGGCAGCCAGGTTTCCTATGCTTATGAGAACGGTTACGGCGCCGTCCAGGCATTGATCGCGCGCGGCGTGATCGGCGATTTTCGCCAGCCCGACGTCATGCGCTTCGGCTTGGCGCCGCTTTACTTACGCCATGTCGATGTCTGGGACGCCGCCGAGGCGCTCGGCGAGGTGCTCGACGGCGAGGAATGGCGCCGCCACGCTTACGGCGAAAAAGGCGCGGTAACTTAGGCGATCAGGAAGCGCTCCATATTGGCCCGCAATTCGGCCGGGATCGGCGTCGGTTTCGGTTCGTCGCCGAGGGCGGCATAGACCAGCACCTGGCGCATCTTGAAGCGCTCCTCTTCGCCGCAGACCGCGCCTATGTCGAGCGTGAAGGAGGATTTGCCGAGCTGTGCGACGCCCAGCGTCAGGCGCAGCACATCGGCGATTCGGCTGGCGGCGGAGAAGGAAATATCGAGGCTGACGGTGGGCACGCCATAGGCCATGCCGCGATGCAACAGATGGTAGGGATGGTCCAATTCCTCGGCGAACCAATCCTCGACAAGGGCGCTGGCCATCTCGAAATAGCGCGGATAGAACAGGATTCCGGCCGGGTCGGTATCGCTGAAATGCACCGCGATGTCGCGCGAGAAGGTGGCCATCAGCTTTGCGCCGCCCGCTCGATCTCGCGCAGGCGAAAGCGCTTCACCTTGCCGGTATCGGTTTTGGGCAGCGCCTCGACAAATTCGATGGCGCGCGGATATTTATAGGGCGCGATGCGGCTTTTGACGAAATTTTGCAATTCCTCGATGAGCGCGCCGTCGCTGGCGGTGCCGGAGCTGAGGACGATGAACGCCTTGACGATATTGCCGCGCGCCTCGTCGGGCGAAGCGACGCAGGCGCACTCACCCACCGCGTCATGCGCAATGAGCGCTGCTTCGACTTCCGGGCCGGAGATGTTGTAGCCGGCCGAGATGATCATGTCGTCGAGGCGCGCCTCGAACCAGAAATAGCCGTCCCTGTCCATGCGGTAGGCGTCGCCGGTGAGATTCCAGCCACCCTCGACATAGTTTGCCTGTTTCTCGCCCATGAGATAGCGGCAGCCGGTCGGCCCGCGCACGGCGAGGCGGCCGATCTCGCCGGGCGGCAATTCCCTTCCATCCTCGCCGATCACGCGCGCTTCGTATCCGGGCACCGCCTTGCCGGTGGCGCCGGGGCGAATCTCGTCATCGGCCGAGGAGATGAAGATATGCAGCATTTCGGTGGCGCCGATGCCGTCGATGATGGCCAGGCCGGTGGCGGCGCGCCACGCCTCGAAAGTGGCTTTGGGCAGCGTCTCGCCGGCCGAGATGCAGCGCCTGAGGCTGGATATGTCGTATTGCCCGAGCTTTTCCAGCATGGCGCGGAAGCCGGTCGGCGCGGTGAACAGCACGCTCGCTTTGTGCGCGGCGATGGCGCCGAGCAGGCCCTCGGGGCTGGGCTGTTCGATCAGCAATGTTGCCGCGCGGGCGCGCAGCGGAAACAGCAGCAAGCCGCCGAGTCCGAAGGTGAAGGCGAGCGGCGGGCTGCCGCAAAAGATATCGTCCGGGGTCGCCTTGACGCAGGCCGGCGGGAAGCAATCGCAGGCGGCCAAGATATCGCGGTGGAAATGCATGACGCCCTTGGCGCCGCCGGTGGTGCCGGAGGTAAAGGCGATGAGGCAGGTATCCTCGGCTGCGGTATCGATAGCGGTGAAATCGCCGGTCTTGGCGGCCATCCTTTCGCCAAGGCCGCCACCGCCGTGGCCGCCGCCGCCGCCGAAGTGAATGATACGCTCAAGGCGGGGCGAGAGCGTTTGCGCCCAGGCCAACTCCTCGCCCAGCCTTTCGTCGCACAGCGCCAGCCCGACCTCGGCCTTCTCGATGACCGAGGACAGCTCGCGCGCGCGAAGGAGCGGCATGGTGGCGACGGCGATGGCGCCGGCCTTGACCACGCCGAGCCAGCACGCCGCCAGCATCGGCGAATTGGCGGCGCGCAACAACACCCGGTTGCCCGGCACGATTCCCAAATCCTCGCGCAGCAGCTCGGCCACGCAATTGACTTTATGTTGCAGCTCGGCATAGCTCCAGCTCAGGCCCGGCGCCAGAATCGCGGTCCTTTCGCCATCGCCCTCGGCGACCGCGCGGTCGAGCAGCTCGGTGACGCAATTGAGACGGGCGGGATATTGCAGTTCGGGGCGGCTGAAAATAAATTCGGGTAGCGCTTCGGGCGGCGGTAAATTTGCCGCCGCGAAAGTGTCGATATGGGCGCTTTTAGCCGCCATCAATTGCCCTCGAAGACGGGTTTGCACCTGGCCGCGAAGGCCTCGAAGGCGCGCCGGAAATCCTGCGTCTGCATGCAGATGGCCTGGGCCTGCGCTTCGGCGTCGATGGCGGCGTCGAGGCCCATATCCCATTCCCGGTTGAGCATGGCCTTGGTCATGCCGTGGGCGAAATTGGGGCCGGCGGCGAGCTGTCGTGCGAGTTTTTCGGCCTCGACTTGCAGTTCCTCCGGCGCGCACAGGCGATTGAAGAAGCCCCAGCGCTCGCCTTCCGCGCCGGACATGGAGCGGCCCGTGAACAGCAGTTCCGAGGCGCGCCCCTGGCCGATCAGGCGCGGCAGGATGGCGCAAGCGCCCATGTCGCAGCCGGCCAGGCCGACGCGGGTAAAGAGGAAAGCGGTCTTGCTGGCCTCGGTGCCGAGGCGCATATCGGCCGCCATGGCGATGGCGGCGCCGGCGCCGGCGCAGACGCCGTCTATGGCGGCGATCACCGGCTGGCGGCAGGCGCGCATGGCCTTGACCAGATCGCCGGTCATGCGGGTGAAATCGAGCAGCCCGCCCATGTTCATCTTTGTCAGCGGGCCGATGATCTCGTGCACGTCGCCGCCGGAACAAAAATTGCCGCCGGCGCCGGTGACAATGACGGCATCGACATCTTCGGCATCGTTCAGGCGGCGGAACGTGTCGCGCAACTCGGCATATGATTCGAAGGTCAGCGGGTTTTTCTTCTCCGGCCGGTTGAGGGTAATCGTCGCCACCCCGCCTTCGGCCGACCACAGGAAATGCGCCGCTTCATAGCCCGCCATCTTCATGCCGCGTCCCTCCCTTCGCCTTCCGCGCCGATCGACAGTTTGACCTTGGCCAAGAGCGCCATCAGCGCCTCGCGCTCCTCCGCGTCGAGGCCCGCCATCATTTCCTCGATCCAGCCCCGATGGGCTTTCGCCATGGCGGTGAAATCCTCGCGCCCGCGCGCGGTGAGGGCAATGCGCGATGAGCGCCTGTCGGCCGGCGGCGACCAGCGCCTGGCCAGGCCCTCGCGCACCAAACGGTCGGCGATGCCGGTGACATTGCCGTTGGAGACCATCAGGCGGCGCGACAGCTCGCCCATGGAGAGGCCGTCCGGCGCGCGCTCGAGCGCCGCCATCATGTCGAAGCGCGGCAAAGTCGCGGAGAATTCGCGGCGAAGACGCGCTCGCACTTCGCGCTCGACCATGGCGGAGCAAGTCAACAGCCCGAGCCAGAGGTGGAGCGAACTCTTGCCACTAGCCTCTTTTTTTTCGCTTCGCGAGCCGGTGATTCCTCGCTGCGCGAGGCGGCTATTTCTCGCTTCGCGAGCCACTACATCCACCCTCCGCCGGCCATGGCGATGGATTGTCCGGTGATCGATTCCGAGCCCGGAAGGCACAGCCAGGCCACCGTGACGGCGACTTCGCTGGCCGCGATGATGCGGCCCTGCGGATTTTTCTTGGCCAACTCGCCGCGCGCATCGGCTTCGCTCATGCCGGTGATTTTCTGAATATTGGCGACGCCGGCCTCGACCATGCCGGTCTCGACATAGGCGGGGCAGACGGCGTTCACGGTTATGCCTTTCTTGACCATCTCCAGCGCCAGGGTGCGGGTGAGGCCGATCATGGCATGTTTGGAGGCGCTGTAGGCGGCGATATAGGGCTGGCCCGATATCCCCGCCAGGCTCGAAATATTGACGACGCGGCCCCAGCCCGCGTCGACCATGGCGGGCAGCGCCTGCTGGGTGCAGACATGGGCGCCGATCAAATTCACTTCCATCAGCCGGCGCATCATATCGGACGAGGTGCGTAAGTAAGGCGCCGTCTCGGCGATGCCCGAATTGTTGATCAGGATATCGATGGCGCCGAGCGAGGCGGCCGATTCGGTGAACACGCGCTTGACCGCTTCCTCGTCGGTGACGTCGAGCCGGCGCGCTTGTGCGCCCGGCAGCTTCGCCGCCATGGCTTCGAGCTTTTCCATATTGCGCCCGGTGAGCGTCAATTTCGCGCCGCTCGCCGCCAGGGCTTCGGCGCTGGCGCCGCCGATGCCGTGGCCGCCGCCGGTGATCAGGGCGTGCTTGCCGTTAAGTTCCATAGCGCTGCTCATATCAGTTGTGCCATCTGTTGTGCCCTTTCGGTTAAACGTTCGAGCTGTTCCTTGCCGGTCAAATAGGGGTTCGGCCATTGAACGCCGTCATAGCGCAATTCGGCCGCCGCGTGCAGCGTCCAATTCGGGTTGGCGAGATGGGGCCGGGCCAGGGCGCAGAGGTCGGCACGCCCGGCGGCGAGGATGCTGTTGACGTGATCGGCCTCGAAGATATTGCCGGCGGCGATGGTCGGAATGCCGGCTTCCAGACGAATGCGTTCGGCGAACGGGGTTTGAAACATGCGGCCATAGACGGGCTTGGCTTCGATGCTGGTCTGGCCGGCAGAGACGTTGACGATATCGACCCCGGCCTGTTTCAGCATGGCGGCGATGGCGACGGCTTCCCTCCCCTCGATGCCGCCCTCGACCCAATCGCTGGCCGAGATGCGCACCGAGAGCGGCTTGTCCCAGTGGCCGCGGACGGCGCTGAGAATTTCTAAAGGATAGCGCATGCGGTTTTCCAGCGAGCCGCCATATTCGTCCTCGCGGCGGTTGCTGAGCGGCGTGATGAAGGCGGAGAGCAGATAGCCATGGCCGAAATGCAGCTCCACCATGTCGAAGGGCGCGGTCGCGCCGCGTTCAAGCGCGCCCAGGAACTGCTCTTTCACCATTTCCATATCGTCGCGGGTCATTTCGCGCGGCGTGGCGTTGGCCGGCGACCAGGCGATGGGCGAAGGCGCGATCAGTTCCCAGCCGCCTTCGTCGAGCGCCTCGTCCATGCCCTCCCAGGCGAGTTTGGTGGCGCCCTTGGGGCCGGCATGGCCGAGTTGCAGGCAGACCTTGGCGGCGCCCGCGGCGTGGCAGAAATCGACGATGCGCTTCCAGGCGGCGGCGTGGCTGTCGCGATACATGCCGGTGCAGCCCGGCGTGATGCGCCCCTCGGCGCTGACACAGGTCATCTCGGTAAAGACGAGGCCGGCGCCGCCCAGGGCGCGCGCACCGAGATGCACCAGGTGAAAATCATTGGGCTCGCCGTCTTGGGCGCTATAGGTCGCCATCGGCGAGACGATGATGCGGTTGGCGAGCTCCATGCCGCGCAAAGAGAAGGGCGTGAACATCGGCGGCACGGGTTCGGGCCGCTCTTTGCCGGTGGCGCGCCCGGCGAACCAGGATTCCACCCCTTCGAGCCATTGCTTGTCGCGCAGACGCAGATTTTCGTGGCTGACGCGCTGGCTCCTGGTGAGCAGCGAATAGGCGAACTGGATCGGCTCCAACTCCGCGTAACGCGGCACGTCCTCGAACCATTGCGTCGAGTTGCGCGCCGCACTTTGCAGTTTGATCACTTCGAGGCGGCGCTCATCCTCATAGGTTTCGAAGGCGGCCTGGAGGTCGCCTTTCTCGGTGATCAGATCGGCCAGGCTGATGGCGTCCTCGAAGGCGAGCTTGGTGCCCGAGCCGATCGAATAATGCGCCGTGTGCGCCGCGTCGCCCATCAGCACCACATTGTCGAACGACCAATGGGCGCAGGAGATGGCGGGAAACTTGCGCCACGCCTCGTCGCGCGGATGCGGCGCGTCGTTGAGAAGGCGGTCGCCTTGTAGCCAGTCGGCAAACAGGCCTTCGCACCACTCGATGCCGTCCTGAAGCGGCATCTCCCCGAGCCCCGCCGCCTGCCACACCGCCTCCGGCATCTCGACGATAAAAGTGCAGGTATCCTCGTCGAAGCGGTAGGCGTGCGCCCACACCCAGCCATGTTCGGTTTCGATGAAGATGAAGGTGAAGGCGTCGAATTTATGCTTGGTGCCGAGCCAGATAAAGCGGTTCTTGCGTATATCGACGCTGGGCTGAAACTCTTTTGCGTAGGTGTCGCGCACGCGACTGTTGATGCCGTCGGCGGCGACCACGAGGTCATGGCCGAGATAGGGTTCGAGGCTCTCTACCTCGTGCTCGAAGATGACTTCGACGCCGAGTTCGGCGGCGCGCCGTTGCAGAATGTTCAGCAAGCGGCTGCGCGCGATACCGCAAAACCCGTGCCCGCCCGAGGTGATCGTGGTGCCCTTGAAATGGACGTCGATATCGTCCCAATGGGCAAAACTGGCGAGGATCTCCTCCGCCGTCTTGGCGTCATTATCGCGCAAATTCTGAATGGTGGCATCGGAGAACACCACGCCCCAGCCGAACGTATTGCCCGGCGGATTGCGCTCAATGACGGTGATGTCATGGCCGGGATCGCGCAGCTTCATCGAAATGGCGAAATAGAGCCCGGCCGCCCCGCCACCGATACAGGCAATTTTCATGGCCATGGCCTTTCCGAAGATTTCCCCCGCCCGGACGATTTTATTTTAGGTTTAAAGTAAATAAATGACAAGCATTTGACATTCGAATTGACGCAACCTTGTGCCAAAATTTCATTATATGCCACTCTGCGGTCTAGCACGGCGTACGGACGAAGAATTTTAAAAAAATCAAAAGAGTCTGACCGGTTTTGTTTGAATTACCTGATCGCCATGAAGGGGGAGAATTTGATTACATGGAATATCAAATATCATCTAGAGCCTATCTCAAACGTGCGCGAGAACGACTTGGCGAAAACGAACAAACTTCGTTGATATACGCTGCGCTAGAATTACGGTGCGGAATTGAAGCAAGGATGAGAGAATATCTTGAGGTGCAAAAACATGTTTCCAGGAAAAAAAAGAAAGGCTGGCATGTTGCGAAATTAGAAAAAAGCCTCGAGCAAGCCTTCAAGTCCGGCGAAAAGATCATTCGATGGGCAGTTTACGATACAGATCCAGATATTCTCACCATCTGTTTTTATTATATTCCTGTATCAAAGAGTTTGCGTAAAACGGCGGAAAAACTAGGCGACAACCTACACTCCAAGAAAAAATTCATACCACGGGACGACCCATACTGGGCACAGCTGCGAAAAAATCTTGAAAATACCGCTGCGCAACTTGAATTGGCAAACAAAGGAACGTTACTTGGGCCGCCCTTATTGAATCCGAGATCTGGTAATGTTGATATGAAAATTGAATTCACTTCCAAGCTTGATATTGACGTTATTTTAAGGAAAATAATGGACAATACTATTAATGTGCGTGTTGAATATTTAGATGCTGTTCCAGACAAATTTGAAGAAGAGGCTCATATATGGAGTTTTGACGATTAAAGCTTTCCATTTCATGATGCGGATATAAAATGAATGAACTCGAAAGCCCCTCCCGTTCACGCTGCGAATGGTCAGACAAATACGACTACAATTCCCACAGTCGATTCTAGCCACTACAATTTGGGTCTCTGGGTGCGGGTAGCAGCCGCCCTCATTCCGCCGCTTGCGCGGCCTCATCCGGCGCGTACTTCGCGATCCAGCTTTCTTCGAAGCCGTAATCCTCGGCGGCTTTTTCGCGGCTGATATAGCCTTCCAGCACATCCTCGACGATCGCCGCGCGATCGCGCTTGGCCGGGTCGCCGAAGCCGCCGCCGCCCGGCGCCTTGACCGAGATGCGCTCATCCGGGCCGATCGGCACGTTGGAATATTTGCTTGAGGAGACCTTGCCGAAGGCCTGCTTGATGGTCTGCCAGTCGTTGGCGCCCTTGGTCTGGTAGAGCGTCGCGCCGGGAACCGAGCGCTTGCCGCCCTTCAGGCCCCACGAGGTGCGAATGTGTTTGTTGGTCATCTGGCTGATCATCACGTCGCCGGTGCACAGCATGGTCTTGGAAATGCTGAGGCCGCCGCGATGCTCGCCGGCGCCGCCCGAATCCTGGCGCAGCGCATATTCCTCGACGATCCACGGATAGCGCGTTTCGAACACTTCGGTCGGCGTGTTGGCGCAGTTGCCGTTGATCGAATCGGTGGCGTCGTTGCCGTCGGCGAACTGCCGCCCGCCATAGCCGACATAGGTGAAATCGAAGGCGCCGAAGGGCTCGTCATTCTCCTCGTCATGGCCGCCGAAGACGAAGCAGCCATGGGTGGTGCCTTCCGAGGCCATGACGCGGTGCGGCGCGCATTCCGACATGGCGCCGAAGATGCAGGCGACGATGAGGGGATGGGTCTCGGTATTGCCGCCGACCTCGGAGCCGGGATAGTCGACATTCATCACAGTGCCGGCCGGCGAAATCACGCGGATCGGGCGGAAGCAGCCGGAATTCTTGGGGATCGTCTGGTCGGTCAGGTGCAGCATGGCGTTGTAGGAGGCCGACCAGGCGACGCCGAGGGTGGCGTTGATCGGCCCCTTGGCCTGCGGCGACGAGCCGGTATAGTCGATCACCACCTCGTCGCCCTGCACATTGACGGCGACGCGGATCCAATATTCCTTGGCCTCGATGCCGTCATCCTCCAGGCAATCCTCGAAGGTATAACGGCCGTCCGCGAAGGCGGCGATCTCGGCGCGCATGCGCGATTCGGAATAATCCATCAGATCGGAGACGGTCTGGCGAAATTCCTCCTTGCCGTATTTCTCGATCAGCTCGACCATGCGCTTCTCGCCCATATCGACGGCGCTGATCAGGGCCCTGAGATCGCCGTAATTGCCGCGCGGCGTGCGCACATTGGCGAGCAGCAGCTTCCACACCTCCGCCACGTCCTCGCCGCGCTTGATCAGCTTGACCGGCGGCACCCTCAGGCCCTCGTGGAATATCTCCGTCGCCTCGCCGGGGAAGCCGCCCGGCACCATGCCGCCGGTCTCGACGAAATGGCCGATCGAGACGGCGAAGCCCATCATTTCGCCGGCCACGAAGATCGGCTTGAACATGGTGTGCTCGGGCGTGTGCAGGCCGCCCCGATAGGGGTCGTTGTGGATGATCACGTCGCCGGGATCGATATCGGGTATCTCCTTCACCATCGAGCGCACCAACAGCGGCACGCCGCCGATCTGGGCCGGGCAGAACTCGGCCACCGCGATCATTTCGCCCTCCGGGCTGGCCAGCGCGCAGGTGAAATCCTCGGCCTCGCTGAAGATGGTGGAGTAGGCGGTTTTCTGGACGTTCACGCCCATCTCGCGGCAAATCGCCACCATGGCGGAATCGATGATGTTCATCGTCACCATATCCATGCTGCGTCTCTCCCTTTTTACTGCGACGCCGGCGCGTCGGCGATTTCTCCGAGCAGCAGATTGCCGTATTTATCGACCCGCGCGTTCAGCCCGGGCCGGACGACGGTGATCGAAGCCGGCTCTTCGATCAAAGCGGGCCCCTGCAGGCGGTGGCCGCCGAGAAGTTTGGCGCGGTCATAGACCTTTGCGTCATGGGCGCCGTCGTCGAAGATCACCGGGCGCGTTGCAATTGGCTCGGCTGCGCCGGCGGCCTCGGCCAGCTCGGGCAGCGCCAGGCGCTCGGCGACGGATATCGCCGTCACCTTGATGCTGATCAGCTCGATGGTTTCGCCCGGAATATCGAAATTGTAGCGCGCCTTGTGGGCGGCGTGGAAGCTCCGCCAAATCGAGGCGATGCTGGCATCGTCGAAGCGCTCGAAATCGATCGCCACTTCAAGCTCGTGATTCTGGCCGAAATAGCGCATCTCCAGCGAGCGGTAGATTTCGATCGACGAACTATAGCCCTGGTCGGCGATCCCTTGCGTCGATTCGCGCACCAGATCCGCCATCACATCGTTGGCATGGTCACGCCGGAACGCCTTCGAGGTCATCGGCGCGGTGCGCTCCACATCGATGCGGGCATCGGTCATGGTGAAGCCGAAGGCGGAGAACTGGCCGGGATGGTTGGGCACGATGCCGGACGGGATGTTGGCGAGCGGCATCAAATCGGAGATATGCACCGGCCCGGCGCCGCCGAAGGCGAGCAGGGTGAAATCGCGCGGGTCGAGGCCGCGTTCGGTGAGCACCGAGCGCAGCGCGCCGATCATGTTGTTGTTGGCGATCTGCACGATGCCGAGCGCGGTTTCCTGCGCCGACTTGTCGATCTCGCCGGCAACCCTGGCTATCGCGCTTTCCGCCGCCGCCATATCGAGCGCCATTTGGCCGCCGAGGAAATTCTCGGGATTGATGCGCCCGAGCACCAGATTGGCGTCGGTGACCGTCGCCTTGGTGCCGCCCTGGCCGTAACAGGCCGGGCCGGGCGTGGCGCCGGCGCTTTCGGGTCCGACGCGCAGCATGCCGCCCTTGTCGATCCAGGCCAGCGAGCCGCCGCCGGCGCCCATGGTGCGGATATCGATCATCGGAATCTGGATCGGCACGCCGAACTCGATCTCGAAACTGGTGGTAAAACTCTCGCGCCCGTTGACCACGGTCGAGACATCCGTGGAAGTGCCGCCCATGTCGAGGGTGACGAGGTGATCGGCGCCGGCCAGGCGGGCGATCTGCTTGGCCCCGACGACGCCACCGGTGGGGCCGGAGAGGGTAAGCTGGATCGGCGCCCTGGCGGCCGCCGCGAGCGACATCTCGCCGCCGTTCGATTTGATCACGGCGACGCGCTTGTTGACGCCCTGGTCGGCGAAGCGCGTGTTCAGGCTGGCCAGATGGCGGCTCACCAGCGGCTTGATATAGGCATCCGCCAGGGTGGTCGAGGAGCGTTCATGCTCCTTCCATTTGGGCAGCACGTCGTAGGAGATGGAAACCGGCACGTCGGGGCAGATCTCGGCGAAAATTTCCTTGACCCGGCGCTCATGCACCGGCGTGACATAGGAAAACAGCAGGCACACGGCGACCGCCTGGATGCGCCCGTCCTCACTGATGCGCGTCGCCACCTCGCGCACGCCGGCTTCGTCGAGCGGAATATATTCCTCGCCGCGCGAAGTGATGCGCCCCGCCACTTCGAAGGCGTGGCGGCGCTTCATCAGCGGCTTCGATTTGATCCAGGTGATGTCGTAATGGCTTTGCCGCTTGCCGCGCTGGATGAAGGGCACGTCGCGGAAGCCCTCGGTCGCGACATAGGCGACCACGGCACCTTTGCGCTCCAAGACGGCGTTGGTGGCGATGGTGGTGCCGAAACGGAGATGCTCGATCTCGCCGGCCGGGCCGGCCTGCTCGAGCCCGCCGACGATGCCCTCGGCGGGATCGTCCGGCGTCGATAGAGTCTTCCAAACGGTGAGGTTGCGCGAATCCCTATCGTAGGCGACGAAATCCGTAAACGTGCCGCCGACGTCAATGCTGACATCCTTGCCCACGGGGCGTACCTCTCGTGATATTCAGGCGTCAGCCGGCCTTGTGGATGCCTTCGCGCGGCAGCGGAATGCGCGGCTCGTCGACGCCGGCGGCGCGCGCCGAGGCCCATTGCTGGCACCAGTCCGAACAGAACAGCTTGGCTTCGCCCGCCACTTCGCCCTTGAGCCCGTCCTCATAGAGGAGGACGCCGCAATTGTCGCATTTGATGTAGCGCTCGATGTAATAGCCATTGTCCGAAAAGCGCATGTTTCCCTCGTTTGGCATGGTTGGGCCCGCGGGCCCGCGGTTGGCCCGATTGTGGCCAAGCCGGCCCGCCATTACAATTGCCTTGTTGCGCTGTTGATAAGAATTGTGCGCCGTTCTCGGCGATTGTTCAGGATCGCGCGATCATTTGCTTGGCGAGCTCGTGGCGAAGAATCTTGCCGGCGGCGTTGAGCGGCATTTCCTCGACAAAAAAGATGCGCTCCGGGCATCGGTAGCTGGCCAGTTGGCTCTTGCAATGGGCGATGATCGCCGCGGCATCGGCATCGGCGTCGCGCCCCTCCGGCACCACCGCCGCGACGACGATCTCGCCCCAGGTCTCGTCGGGCAGGCCCAAAATCACCGCGTCGCGCACGCCGGGCGCCGCCAGGAGTATCGGCTCGACCTCGGACGGATAGACGTTTTCGCCGCCGCGGATGATCATATGTTTCTTGCGTCCGGCCAAATAGACATAGCCGTCACCGTCCTGGTAGCCGAGGTCGCCGCTATGGACCCAGCCGTTCTTGAGAGTGGCGGCGGTTTCCTCAGGGAGATTCCAGTATCCCGACATCGCGGTGCCGGCGCGGGTCACGATCTCGCCGATTTGGCCCTGGGCCAGCGCATCGCCGGCATTGTCGCGGATCATCAGGTCGACGCCGGCGCTCGCCCGGCCGACCGATTCGAGCCGCCCGGGCGCAATCCCGGCAAGCGCGCCCCGGTGATCCTCCGGCGTCAGCACGGTCTGGGGCAGGTCTTCGGTCTGGCCGAGAAACTGTATCAGGCCGCCCCGATAGACGGTCATTAGCTTACGCAGCAGGGCCAGGCTCATGGGCGCCGCGGTGTACATGATCAGCCGCAGCCCGGCGAAGATCTCGGGCGTGAAATCGTCGCGCGCCAGCGCCATGCCGAGGATCGTCGGCACGGTGTTGATGAAAGTCACCTTGTGCCGGCGTACGGCGGTAAATGTGATTTCGTAATCGAACTGCGGCAGGATCACCTGGGTCGCGCCGCGCTGCAGCGCCGCCAGGCTGAGGATCATGCACGAGATATGGAACATCGGCGTCGTCATATGCATGACGTCGTCCATCCCGAGGCGCAGTTCATACATCATCTTGAGTGCGCGAAGATTGGCCGTGTACTGATCGATCACGGCGCCCTTGGGCCGCCCGGTGGTGCCGCTGGTGTAGCAGATGGCGAGCGCCGATGACGGCTGCGGGGCGCTCAGGCGGACCGGGCCGTCCTTTGCCCGGCCCGGCAGGCCGATTTGCGCGCCATCGTCGATGCGCCGCCAGCCGAGCGCCAGCGACGCCGCCAACTCATCACCCGCCGCCGCGTAACGAGAGTTGGCGAGTAGCAACCGGGCGCCGGAATCCGCGATCTGGAAGCGGTATTCGGGCACCCGCTGGCGGTAATTCAGGGGCACGGCAACGGCACCCAAAACACCCAGCGCACAAAGCGATTCGAGAAAATTGAGGCTGTTGACGTCGAGGATGGCGACGCGCTCGCCGGGCGCGATACCCAGCCCTTTGAGGTGATCCGCTATCGCCGCCACATCGGCGGCAAACTGCCTGAACGTCACGCTGCGCTCGGGCGCGATGGCGCAGACCTTGTCGCCATACCCGTTGGCCGCCGCCTCGACAAGCGCCGCTATGGTGGTGGCCGCGAGATTATCCATTGCCGCTTGCCGGGTTTGCCGCTAACCCGCGTAGCGGCTCTGTATCCATTTGATAGCGGCCGAGAAGCCGTCGCGGTTAAAGCGTTCGAGGAACTCCGTCTTGACCGCGTTGGGGGTGACATTGGCGGTGACGAAGGCCTCCTTGCCCATTTCGACACAGGACTGGAAGCCCATGATCTCGTAGGACCGGTTTACCGCCGACTTGTTCTGATGCCAGGTCTCCGGCGCAAAGCCCATCAGCCGCCTGGCCATGCGCGTCACGCTCGCCTCCAACTCATCCGGCGCCGAGATCTGGTTGAGGATGCCGTAGCGCATCGCGGTCTCAGCCGAAACCAGCTCGCCCGACAGGAGAATGTGCTTGGCCTGGCGCATGCCCAGCACCCACGGGCTGATCAAAAAGGGCGGTGCGTCGGAGAGTAGGATTTCCGGCTCGCCCAATTGCGCGCTGCTGTCGGCGTAGGCAAAGTCGCAGGCCATGGCGAGCTCGAAAGCGCCGCCCAGGCAATAACCCTGGATCGCCGAAATCACCGGTTTCTTCAGGTTCCACACCGCCCAGCAAGCGGCGTTGCCGATATCGACATAGTCGCGGAATGCATTGGGCAGGGGCTCGGCGAGATCGCCGCCGAGCGCCGCGGTCAGATCGTATCCGGCCGAGAAATTGCCGCCCTCGCCGCGCAGCGCTATGACGCGAACCGCATCGTCGCCGGCGGCTTCATCGAGCGCCGCCTGAAGCTCGCGCCACTGCAGGAGGTTGAACGCGTTCACCACATTGGGCCGATTGAAGCTGATCCACATCAGGCCATCGGCCCGGCTCGCCTTTAGCGTTTCATACTGTGCCAACTGACTGCTTCCTCCGAAAACCGGGTTTTTGTGTCTGTTTTCAACAGAGGCGAATGGCGCCAGCCCGCCTAACGGCCCGAGGATATACCGCCGTCGGCGACCAGCGTCGATCCCGTCGTGTAGCCGGCGTTGGCGGATGACAGATAGAGGATGGCGCCGGTGGTCTCGTCGACCTTGCCGATGCGGCCGAGCGGGCAGTCCTCGTCGATATATTTATAGAGCGCGTCGCCGCCCGCGAGTTCGTTGTCATGCTCGATCATCGGCGTGTCGATCCAGCCCGGGCAGAGATTGTTCACCCGCACGCCGTCGCGCGCCAGTTCGAGCGCCATCATCCGGGTCATCTGCACCATCGCCCCCTTGGTCGCCGAGTAGACGATCAGCCCCGCGGGGGCGCCCATGACGCCCAGCATCGAGGCGACGTTGACGACGCTGCCTTTGGATTGTTTAAGCGCCGGCAAAGCGGTCTGAATGGTGAAAAATGCGCCCTTGAGGTTGAGCGCCAGCACCGCTTCCCAATGTTCCGCATCGATGTCATCGATCAGCCGCTCATCGCCGCGCCCGGCATTGTTGACCAGGATGTCGAGCCCGCCGAGCGCGTCGATCGCCTTGGGAACGACATCGTGGATCACCGAGACCCGCGACAGGTCGCCCGGGGCGGCGATCAGCCGCTCGCCACCGCCCATTTCATCGATGGCCCGGGCAACGCTTTCCGGCGTCCGTCCGTTGATCGCCACCATGGCGCCGAGCTCGTGGAAGCCTTCGGCGGCGCCGCGGCCAATTCCCTTGGTGCTGCCGGTCACCAGAACCCGCTTTCCTGAAAAATCAAGCTGCATGCTCATCGCTTTCTCCTTTCGCCTCAGTCGGTCCGCGGTATCGTGGTGTAGGCGTTGCTGATCAGCTCGCCGTCTTCGTGGTTGGCGCCGCCCCAGCTCGCCTTCGCCGCGCAGCCGCCATCGTTGGAGAGGATCGCGCCGGTGACGTAGCCGGCACCGTCGGAGGCGAAATAGAGGATCGACGAGGCGCATTCGCGCACTTCGCCGATCCGCCCCAGCGGCGCCGATTTCTTGACAAAATCGTAAACCTGCCCGCCGGTCGCTTCGTTCTCGGCCTGTATCAGCGGCGTATCTATATAGCCCGGGCACAGGCAATTCACCCGCACCCCGTCACCCGCCAGCTCGAGCGCCATGGTGCGGGTCATGTTGATCATCCCGCCTTTGGTAATGGCGTAGACATGGCTGTCGCTGGGGCCGCCGACGAGCCCGGAGATCGAGGCGATATGAACGATATTGCCCTTCGATTTGCGCAGCTCCTTGAGCGCGAACTTGGAGCAGAACATCGCCGAGCGCAAATTTACGGCCATCATCTTGTCCCAATGTTCCTCGCTTACCTCCATCACCCGGGCGAGATCGCAGATGCCGGCGTTATTGACCAGGCAGTCGAGGCCGCCGAGCCCGGCAATCGCCGTCTCGACGACGTTGCGGCAGCCCTCTATCGAGCCGATATCGCCGGGCGCCGCGACCAGTCTTTCGCCGCCGAGTTCCTCGACGGTCTCGCCGACGGTCGCGGCATTTCGCCCGTTGATGGCGACGGAAGCGCCCGCCGCATGGAACATTTCGGCGGCGCCGAGGCCGATGCCCATGGTGCTGCCGGTAACCAATATCCGCTTGCCTGTAAAATCCATAATCGTCTCTCCTTATCTTGCTGCTATCCGCAGCAACCCGGCATCCGCCGGGAAATATCAGGTCTTTTGTCCCTTGAACGGCGACAGGCCGGCGGGGGCGAAGCCGGCGAGATAGCGGGTGAGGGGGCCGGGGCTCTTGCCCTTATCCGCCGCCGCGTCGGTGCGGGCGATGGCGCTGCGCACCAGTTTGCCGCCGAAATAGCGGATCGGCTCGGGCGGAAAGTCGCGCCCGAGCGGGCGCACCAGGCTGCATCCCGACCATTCGTCCTGCTTTTCCAGGGCCAGCGAGGCGAGAATCTTGCCACCGAGATAGGACGGGCCGACGCCGTTGCCTGAATAGCCGACGGCATGGAAGACGTTGGGCCGGCCTTCGAGCGCGCCGAAATGGGGCAGTCCGTCCTTGGAGCGGTCGATCGGCCCCATCCAACTGCTGGCCGGGCGCACCCTGCCGAGTTTGGGATAGGTCCAGGCGAGCCACGAGATGACGTCCTCCCTGAGCGGCGAGGGGCCATCCAATTTGGTGCCGACATGGCTGCCATAAGGCAGGCGGCCGTTCATGCCGCCCTTGCAGAAGCCGATGCGGCCGTCGCGCGTGGTGCATTGGGCATTGATCAGCATGCGGCTGTCCGTGATCAACAGGTCGCCCGGCCAGCCGATCTCCTTAATGCGCTCGGGCATGGCTTCGGTCATGATCATATCGCACGAGACGACGACGATGGCGCGCCGGATGGCGGCGAAACGGATGCCCCAGGCATTCATCGCCAGCACCAGTTTGGCGGCTTTGACGCGGCCTTTCGGGGTTATGACTTCGGGCTTTGCCGCACCCTTCAGCTTTGTCAGCGGCGTGTTTTCGAAAATTCGCACGCCGCGCGCCAAGGCGGATCGGCGAAGCCCACGCGCCAGCGCCGCCGGTTGTACGCTGGCAGCACCAGGCTCGAAAATCCCCGCCTGATAGCGTGTTGTGCCTGAGCGCGCGACGACTTCCTCTGGGCTCCACCTCTCGAAAGGATGTTGCTGGTAGCGCTCCGCCGCTTCGACGGTGCCGTTCCAGCTGCCCACCTGTTGGTCACTGGTGGCCGCCCACAGCCAGCCGTCGCGGCGGTAGTGGGCGTCGATGCCTTCCTGGCGGCAGAAATCACCAATGGCGTTCACGGCTTCGGCCGAAGCGACGGCGAGGCGCACCGCCTCCTCGCCGCCGCAAATCTTTTCGAGCGAGGCGAATTTGGCCCACCAACTGAGGACGTAGCCGGCATTGCGCCCGCTCGCGCCGGCGCCGCAGACGTCCTTTTCCAGGATCACAACATCCAGCGTCGGTTCTTGCTGCTTAAGGGCGAGGGCAGTCCACAGGCCGGTAAATCCGCCGCCGACGATACAGACATCGGCGCTGATATCGCCGTGCAATGACGGGCTATTCTCCTCGTCCGGAGCGATCGCCTCGCTCAGCCAATGACTGTTGCGCCGCGCGTCCATGGCCGGCTCAGAGCGCCGCTGCGATGGTCTCGCCGAGCTGCTGCGTGCTGGCGGTGCCGCCCAAATCGCGGGTCAGAACGGCGCCATCGGCGAGCACCGCTTCGATAGCGCCGGTGACGGCCTTGCCGGCGTCTTCATGACCGAGATGGTCGAGCATCATGGCGCCGGTCCAGATCTGCGCGATCGGGTTGGCGATGTTCTGCCCGGCGATATCGGGCGCCGAGCCGTGCACCGGCTCGAACATGGAGGGATGTTCCTTTTCCGGATTGATATTGGCGGCCGGCGCCAGGCCCATGCCGCCGACCACCGCGGCGCCGAGGTCGGAGAGAATATCGCCGAACAGGTTGCTGCCGACCACGACATCGAACCAGTCGGGGTGCTGGACGAATTGGGCGGAGAGAATATCGATATGAAACTGGTCGGTTTCGATATCGGGATAGTTCGGTTTCATGGCCTCGAAGCGCTCGTCCCAATAGGGCATGGTGTGGATGATGCCGTTCGATTTGGTCGCCGAGGTGACGTGGCGGCGGCGCTTGGCCGCCTGCTCGAAGGCGAAGCGCATCACCTTGTCGACGCCCTCGCGGGTGAAGACGCTCTCCTGGATCACCATCTCGCGCGCCGTGCCGGCATAGATGCGCCCGCCCATCTCGGAATATTCGCCCTCATTGTTTTCGCGCACGATGGTGAAATCGATATCGCCGGCTTGGCGCCCGGCGAGCGGCGTGGTGACGCCCCGCATCAGCTTGATCGGGCGCAGATTGACATATTGCCGGAAGGCGCGGCGGATCGGGATCAACAATCCCCATAGCGAGACGTGATCGGCGACGCCGGGATAGCCGACGGCGCCGAGGAAGATGGCATCGAAGGGGCGAAGCTGCTCGATGCCGTCCTCCGGCATCATGCGGCCGGTTTTGGCGTAGGTCTCGCACGACCAATCGAATTGGCGCCACTTGAATGAAATGCCGAACTTGGCGCCGACCTTTTCCAACACGCTCACCGCCTCGGGCAGCACCTCCTTGCCGATGCCGTCCCCCGGAATGAGCGCGATTTCGTAACTCGCCATGGCTTTCTCCATCACCGAACGCCAAGGATTATGCGCGCTCCGCCCGCCGGCACAAGATATTCGCGATTCCCGCCCCTCATCGAGGATGATAAACAGAACAGCATGAGTGCTAAAAAGACCGGGAAGATTGAGGAAAACAGCTACCGCCTGGAGGATCAGGTGGGGCATTTGTTGCGCCGTGCGCATCAGCGGGCGACGGCGATTTTCCTCGAGCGCCTCAACGATGCGGATGTCACGCCGACGCAATTCGCCGCCCTGGCCAAGCTCGCCGATGAAGGCGAGTTGAGCCAGAACCATCTCGGGCGCTTGACCGCCATGGACCCGGCGACCATCCAGGGCGTCACGCGCCGCCTCAAGGCGCGCGGGTTGATCGCCGGGCGCGCCGATCCGAAGGACGGCAGGCGCACCCTGCTGCGCCTCAGCGCCACAGGCGTTCGCCTGGCGGAACGCGTGATACCGAATGGCTTCGAAGTGAGCGAAGGAATTCTGGAACCCTTGTCCGGGGCCGAGCGGAAACAATTTCTGCGCCTTCTGAAACGGCTCACCTGAGCGCCGCCGGTTGACGCTATTCATATGTATACATATGATTTCTCATGGCTGAATATTTACGCCCCGAGACGCTGAAACCGGCATTGGAGGCGCTCGGCGCCGCGCCCTGGAGCGTGCTCGCGGGCGGCACCGATTTTTATCCCGCGCGGGTCGATCAGGTGCCTGACGATGACGTGCTCGACATCAGCGCCATCGAGGATTTGCGGGCCATCGAGGAGCGCGCCGATCATTGGCGCCTCGGCGCGCTCACCACGTGGAGCGATATCATCACCGCCGATCTGCCGCCGCTATTCGACGGCCTCAAGCTGGTGGCGCGCCAAGTGGGCGGCGTGCAGGTCCAGAACAGGGGCACGCTGGGCGGCAATCTGTGCAACGCAAGTGCGGCGGCCGACGGGGTGCCGCCGCTCCTCAGCCTCGGCGCCTCGGTCGAATTATCGTCGGCGCAAGGCACACAAAACCTGGCGTTCGAAGATTTCATTCTGGGGTCGCGCAGGACGGCGCTCGGTGCCGACCAACTCCTGACCGCCGTGATCCTGCCCAAGCCGCGCCAGGCGCGCGCCGCCGGGCATTTCCTCAAGCTCGGGGCGCGCAAATATCTGGTGATCTCCATCGTCATGGTGGCGGCGAACGTGGAAATCGACGAGGGCGGCAACGTCAGCGCGGCGCGCCTCGCGGTGGGCGCCTGTTCGGAGATCGCCTGCCGCCTGCCGGCTCTCGAAGAGGCGCTGGTCGGGCGGCCTTGCGGCGCCGCGCTGGGAGAGTTTGTGGCACCTGCGCATCTGGCGCATCTGGCGCCGCTCGACGATCTTCGCGGCTCGGCCGCGTATCGCCGTGACGCCGCCCTGACCCTGGTGCGCCGGACCTTGAATGAATTGGGCGCCCGGGCATGAGCGCGGCGGTGCATATTAACGTCAATGGCCGTGACGTCGCAGTGAGCGCCCCCGGCGTCAAGCGCCTTTCGGACGTGTTGCGTGACGATCTCGGCCTGAAGGGCACCAAGATCGGCTGCAATGCCGGCGATTGCGGCGCCTGTACCGTGCTTCTCGACGGCGAACAGGTATGCGCCTGCATGGTGCCGCTGGGTCAGGCCGAGGGGCGCCGGGTGGCGACGGTCGAGGGCCTCGCCGACGGCGCCTCCCTGCACAAGCTGCAAGCCGCCTTCCAGCGCCATGGCGCGGCGCAATGCGGCATCTGCACCCCCGGTATGCTGATGGCGGCGAGCGATTTGCTGGCGCGGGTGGCGCGGCCGAACGGGAGCCAAGTGAAAGATGCGCTGGGCGGCGTGCTGTGCCGCTGCACCGGTTATATCAAGATCGTCGAAGCGGTGCTCGATATTGACGGAGAAGGAAGCGGCGAGGCGCCGCCGGCGGGGGCGGCGGTCGGCGCCCGCCTGGCCAAGACCGACGGCCTGGCCATGCTGAGCGGCGCCGAGACATATGGCGCCGACGCTATCCCCGAAGACGCGCTGTGGCTGCGCGTGGTGCGCTCGCCGCGCGCGTTCGCGCGCTTTACCTTGGGAGATATGGACGCCTTTATGGCCGCCCATCCCGGCATCGCGCGCGTGCTGACGGCAGCCGACGCGCCACAAAATCTCTACGCCATCCTGCCCGGCCGCAAGGACCAGCCGGTCCTGGCCGAGGGCTTGGTGCGGGTTCGCGGCGAGGGCGTGGTGGCACTGGTCGGCGAGCGCGCTGCGGTGGAGGCGATACGCGATGGCGACCTGCCGATCACCTATCAGCCGCTCGACGCCATGCATGATATCGCCTCGGCGACGGCGTCCGGCGCCTTTCAACTGCATGCCGACCGGCCCGGCAATATCCTCGCCGAGGGCCGGGTGAAAAAAGGCCATGCCGGCGCCGCCTTCGAAAGCTGCGCCGCCATTGCCGAGGGCGAGTTTGAAACCAGCTATGTCGAGCATGCCTATATCGAGCCCGAGGCGGGCTGGGCGCGGCGCGTCGGGCAGCGGGTGGAAATCCACGTCTCGACGCAAACGCCGATAATGGACCGCGACGAGGTGGCCGGCGTGCTCGGGCTGGCGCCTGAAGACGTGCGCGTCATCCCGACCGCCTGCGGCGGCGGCTTCGGCGGCAAGCTCGATCTTTCGGTGCAGCCCCTGGTCGCGCTCGCCGCCTGGCTCACCGGGCGCCCGGTGGCCTGCATCTACAGCCGCCCAGAAAGCATGATCAGCACCACCAAGCGCCATCCCGCCTTCATGACGGCGCGCTTCGGCTGCGACGGTGAGGGCCGCTTGCAGGCGGTCAAATTCCATGCCGACGTCAATACCGGTGGCTACGCCTCCTGGGGGCCGACCGTGGCCGGGCGCGTGCCGGTGCACGCCATGGGCCCCTATCATGTGCCCAATGTCGAGACCAGCGGCCGCGCGGTGTTGACCAACGGCCCGTCCTGCGGCGCCTTTCGCGGCTTCGGCGTGCCGCAGGCGGCGATCGCCCATGAGACGATGCTCGACGATCTCGCCGAGAAACTCGCCATCGACCGCCTGCAAATTCGCCTCGTCAACGCGCTGCGCGCCGGCCAGGCCACAGGCACCGGGCAGGTGCTGGAAGCCAGCGCCGGCCTCGCGCCATGTCTCGAATTATTGGCGCCCCATTGGCGCGCCGCGCTCGACCAGGTGAGCGCGTTTAACGCCAGCGCCGGAGAGCGCCGCCGCGGCGTCGGCATCGGCTGCATGTGGTACGGCATCGGCAATACCGGGCTCAGCAACCCCTCGACCATGCGCATCGCTCTCGACAGCGGCGGCAAACTGAAGCTTTACAACGGCGCCGTCGATATCGGCCAGGGCTCGACCACCGTTATAGCGCAAATTTGTGCCGACGGGCTGGGCCTGCCGGTGGCGCATATCGAACAAACCGTCGGCGATACGGATCTGACGGCGGATGCCGGCAAGACCTCGGCCTCGCGCCAGACCTTCGTCTCGGGCAGGGCGGCGCAGCTCGCCGGCGAGGATCTGCGGCGGCATATCCTGCGCCACGCCAATGCCGGGCCTGAGTCCGAAATCGAGCTGGCCGGCAATATCGTGACGGTGCGCGACGGCGGCGGGCAACATGAGATCGATCTTTCCAAATTGCCGATGGACCAGGATGGCGCGGTTATGCAGGGGCGCGGAACTTTCGACCCGCCGACAATTGGGCTGGATGAGAACGGCCAGGGCTCGCCCTACGCCACCTACAGCTTCGCCGCCCAGATCGCCACGGTGGAAGTGGATATGGAACTGGGAACCACGAGCGTGCTGAAAATCACCGCCGCGCACGATGTCGGGCGCGCCATCAATCCGATCCAGGTCGAAGGCCAGGTGCAGGGCGGCATCGCCCAGGGCCTCGGCCTCGCCCTGATGGAGGAATATGTGCCCGGGCGGAGCGACAATCTGCACGATTACCTGATTCCCACCATTGGCGACATGCCCGAAATCGAAGTGCTGGTCGTCGAGGAGGAGGAACCGCTCGGCCCCTACGGCGCCAAGGGGGTCGGCGAGCCGGGATTGATCCCGACGGCGCCGGCGATATTCGGCGCCATCCGCGACGCCACGGGAGTTCGCCTGACGCGCGCGCCGGCGCTGCCGCACCGGCTGCGGGCGGCGATTCTGGCTGAGGAGCAAAATGATGGCTGAAAGCGACGACGGCATCCTCCGCTGCGATGCCTGCCCGGTGCTGTGCCGCATTCGCGACGGCAAGGCCGGCGCCTGCGACCGCTACGCCAATTTGGGCGGCAGGCTCGCGCGCCTCGATGCGCTGCTGGTGGCGAGCCGCTCGGACAGACTGGTGCCGCTCATGGAAGGCGCCAAGGACTGGTCGGGCGAGATGCTGAAGCCGAGCGAGAGCTTCGTCACCGGGCTCGGCGCCGGCACCACCTATCCGGATTACAAGCCGGCGCCGTTCATCGTTTCCGCCGAGATCGATGGCGTCGATATGGTGACCGTCGTCTCGGAAGGCATATTCAGCTATTGCGGCGTCAAGGTGAAGATCGATACCGACCGCTATCTCGGGCCCGAGCAGGCACAAGTGCGCTGCCAGGGCGAGCCGGTCGGCCATGTGACGACGGCGGAGTATGGCTCGCAGATGCTCTCGCTCGGCGGTGTGCGCCATTTCACCGGCGGCTCCAAGCGCGAGGGCACGGTCACCTGCGACGCGCTCCTCGCCATGTGCAACGGCGAAGCGGTGGAACTGCAAGTCGATGGCGGCTCGGCCGTCGTGGTGCAGGCGGGGGCGCCGCCGATCGTCGACGGCGAGCAGGAACAGCGCATGCGCGTCGGCTGCGGCTCCGCCGCCATGGGCATGTTCGCCCAGCAATGGTTCGGCCATGCCGACGAGGTGATCGTCGTCGACGATCATATTACCGGCGTGATGAGCGAGCATCAGGCGGGGCGCTTTCTCGATGTGCCGCCGGCCGGTATCCGCGTGCGCGGGCGGCGCTCGACGCCGGGGCGCTATTTTCAGGTCGCCGGACACGGCTCGGGCTGGGGCGGCACCGACATCGACGACCCCTTGCAAATCATCGAGCGCATCGATCCCGAGAAGGCCTGGCCGGGCCTGCGCCTGCATATGGTTTCGACCACCGGCGAGGATGCCGCCTGGTACGTGCTCGACGACGATCTGGTGCCGGTGCCCGGCGACATGCCGGCGGAGATCGAAACGGTGGTAGCGCGCATCGCCGAAAATTGCGAGCCGGCGCTGTCGACGGTGCTGTTCATGGCCGGCGCCGGCGGCAGTCTGCGTTCCGGGGTGACCGAGAATCCGGTGCGCCTCACCAGATCGGTGAAAGCGGCGCTGACCCGGGTGACCTGCGGCGGCGCGCCGGTCTATGTGTGGCCCGGCGGCGGCATCACCCTGATGGTCGATGTCACGCGCATGCCGGAGAATTCATTCGGCTATGTGCCGACCCCGGCGCTTGTCGCACCGATCGAGTTCACCCTGACGCGCAGCGATTATGCGGCGCTTGGCGGCCATGTCGGGGCCATCATCGGGCTCGATCAGGTGCCGGGGCGGGACGGCAAGCTGCGCGTCGACGCCTGGAACGACGCCAACCCTTGGCCGCTATGACGGAAGCGGCGCAAATAGCATTGCTCGGCGATGGCCGGCGGCTGCATCTCAATCACGGCCCCATCGATATCATCGCCTTGGCCGAAGGAGAAGAAACGGAAGTCAAGACCGCCTACAAGCAGGCCGGAAAACGCTTCGCCTCGATCCTCGACGAACTGGTGGCCGAATTGCCGCGCCTGCGCGCACCCGTCGGCGCGAAGCGGCCGCTTCTCAACGGCGCCGTGGCGCGGCGCATGGCCGACGCGGTGTGGCCGCACCGCGATGCTTTCGTGACGCCGATGGTTGCGGTGGCCGGCGCCGTCGCCGATGAAGTATTGGCCGCGCTGACGGCGGGGCGCGATCTGAGGCGGGTTTATTGCAACAATGGCGGCGATATCGCCTTTCACCTGGCGCCCGGCCAATCGTTCGCCGCCGGTATCGTCGATGATGCCGACGCGCCGGCCATGGGCGCGCGTGTCAGCCTGGCGCATGACATGCCGGTGCGCGGCTTGGCGACCTCGGGCTGGCGCGGGCGCTCGCATTCACTCGGCATCGCCGATGCGGTGACCGTGCTCGCCGCTTGCGCCGCCGAGGCCGATGTCGCGGCGACGCTGATCGCCAATGCCGTCACTGTCGACCATGCGGCGGTCGAGCGCGCGCCGGCGAGTTCTCTCTCCGACGATAGCGACCTCGGCGACATGCCGGTGACGGTGGCGGTGGGCGACTTGCCGGCTGAGGCGGTTGAACTTGCGCTCGATGCCGGCCTCGCCCGCGCCGCCGACATGCGAAAGGCGGGGCTCATATTCAGCGCCTATCTCTCGCTTCAGGGCCGGGTTAAGACGGCCGCGGGTGCGGTATGAACGAAGCCATTGTCGGCGTCGATGTGGGCGGCACCTTCACCGATCTCGTCTATATGGAGCCCGGCGGCGGCGATGTGCGCATCGCCAAGGTGCCGACCACGCCGGCCAATCAGGCCGAGGGCTTCATGGCGGCGCTGGCCGAAGCCGGGGTTGAATTGGCCTCCGCCGCCAATATCAGCCACGGCACCACCACCACCACAAATGCCCTGTTGGAACGCAAGCTCAGCCGTTGCGGGCTGATCACCACCAAGGGCTTTCGCGACGTACTCGAGCTCGGCCGGCGCACCCGACCGCGGCCCTATGGCCTGCTCGGAAGTTTCACGCCCCTGGTGCCGCGCGAACTGCGCTATGAGGTGGCCGAGCGCATGGATGCCGAAGGCAATGTTCTGACGCCCTTGGACGAGGAAGCGCTGCGCCAGGCGGTGCGCCGGTTGATCGCGGCGGGCTGCGAATCGCTGGTCGTGCATTTCCTGCACAGCTACCGCAATCCGGCGCATGAGCGCCGCGCCGTGGAAATCGCGCGCGAGATTTGGCCCAACGCATACATCACGGCCGGCCATGCCATCCTTTCCGAATACCGCGAATATGAGCGCGGCGTGACGGCCACGGTAAACGCCTCCGTGCAGCCCGTCCTGCAACGCTATCTCGAGAACCTGCGGCGCGAATTGGCCGATGGCGGCTTTCGCCACGATCTCCTGGTCATGCAAGGCAATGGCGGCAGCATCTCCTCCGCCATCGCCGCCGAGGCGGCGGTCAAGACGGTGATGTCCGGCCCCGCCTCGGGCGTCATGGCGGCGGCGGCGACGGCGCGCGCCGCCGGCATCGACAATCTCATCACCTTCGATACCGGCGGCACCAGTTGCGATGTCGGCCTGGTGCAGGGCGGCGTGCCCGACGTGACCGCCGAGATGGAGCTCGAATACGCCATGCCGATTCACGTGCCGATGGTCGACGTGCATACCATCGGCGCCGGCGGCGGCTCGATCGCCTTCGTCAACGAGGCCGGCATGTTGCAGGTCGGGCCGGAGAGCGCCGGCGCCGAGCCGGGGCCGATCTGCTATGGCCGGGGCGGTGCGCGGCCGACGATTACCGACGCCAACCTGCTGCTCGGGCGCCTCGATCCGGCGCACCTCCTGGGCGTCGCCGGTGAAGCGCCGCTCAAAGCCGTGCGCGATGCGGTGATGCGTGAAATCGGCGCGCCGCTCGGGCTCGGGCTGGAGGCGGCGGCGGCGGCGATCATCGATATCGGCAATGACCGCATGGCCGGCGCCATCCGCATGGTGACGCTGGCGCGCGGCCATGACCCGCGCGATTTCACCCTGTTCGCCTTCGGCGGCGCCGGGCCGATGCACGCCGCCGCATTGGCGCGCGAATTGAGCATCCCGCGCCTGCTGGTGCCGGCGTGCCCCGGCATCACCAACGCCATCGGCTGCATCACCGCCGATTTGCGGCATGATTATGTAAACACGCTGAACGCGCCGCTTTCGGCTCTCGATATCAACGCGGCGCGCGCCATCCTGGAAGCGCAGATCGCCGAAGGCCGGGCCACCATCGAGCGCGAAGGGGTCGCCGTGACCGGCATCGATTGCCTGCATTTCGCCGATATGCAGTTCGAGGGCCAGACCCATCTGCTCACCGTTGCGATCAGTGGCACCGGGGTGCAAGTGGCGGAACTCCAAGCCGCCTTCGAAGCCGCCTATCTCGAGCGCTTTCATGTCGAGCTGCCGGAAATCCGCGCCGTTCTGGTGAGCCTCCATACGGCCGTGATCGGGCGCCGGCCGGGCGCTCCGCTGGAGGCTCTGGCGGCGGCCGGCAACCAAGTGAGTGTGACGGATGCTCGGCGCGACCAACGCCCCGTCTGGTTCGCCGGCCGGGCGCATGAGACGCCGGTTTACCGGCGCCACCTTCTGCCCGCCGATGCCGCGCTCATCGGCCCGGCGATCATCGAACAGCTCGATTGCACCACCGTCATTGAGCCCGACAACGGCGTTTCGCTCGATGGTCTCGGCAATCTGGTTATCGAGGTGACGGCATGAGCGATATCGATCCGGTCACGCTTTCGGTGGTGCAGAGCGGCTTGCAGCAGGTTTGCAACGAGATGGATCTGGCCTTCGTGCGCGCCGCCTTCAGCCCGGTGATATCGGAAGCGCTCGACCGCTCGGACGGCATCTATTCCAAAGAGGACGGCGCGCTGATCGCCCAGGGCGAGCTCGGCCTGCCGGTCTTCGTCGGCACCATGCAGTTTTCCACCCGCACCGTCATCGAGCGTGCGCCCGAGATATCGCCCGGCGATATTTTCGCCGTCAACGATCCCTATCTCGGCGGCACCCATCTCATGGATGTGCGCTTTCACATGCCGTTCTATTACCAGGGCGAGCTTTTTGCCTGGCTTTCCAACACCGGGCATTGGCCGGATACCGGCGGCATGGTGCCGGGCGGCTTCTCCGCCCATGCGACGGAGGTCGAGCAGGAGGGGCTGCGCTTTCCGCCGGTGAAGCTCTACAAGCAAGGCGAGCTCGACCAGGAGATTCTCTCGATCTTCCTCTCCAACATGCGCATCGCCGACCAGCGCATCGGCGATATCAAGGCGCAATCGGCGGCGCTCTTCGTCGGCGAACGTCGCCTGACGGCGCTCTTGGATAAATACGGTGTCGATCTGGTGAACGCGGTCATCGCTGAGATGCGCGCCCGCGCGGCGCGTCAAATGCGCGCCCGCATCAACACCATTCCGGACGGCGTCTATCAGGGCGTGGCGCATGTCGATTCGGACGGCGTGGTGAACGAGCCGCTCAAGATCGACATGAAAATCACCAAACGGGATGGCGAGCTCCACTTTGATCTCTCCGGCTCGAGCCCGCCCTGCCAGGGGCCGATGAACAGCGTGTTGGCGACCACCAAATCTTCGATTTATCTGGCCATGAAGCACATCTTCCCCGAAGTGCCGATCAATGCCGGCACCTTCGAGCCGCTCCGCATCATTGATCCCGAGGGCACCTTCCTCTATGCGAAATATCCCCGGCCCGTGTCGGGCTGCGCGGCGGAGGTGAGCCAGCGCATCGCCGAAGCGGTGTTCGATGCCCTCGCCAAGGCGATTCCCGAGCGCCTCTTCGCCGCGCCCGCCGGCACCTCGGGCAATTTCGCCCTCGGCGGTTACGACCCCGAGCGCGGGCGCGCCTATGTGCTCTATTTTTTCTCAGGGGGAGGCTATGGCGGCTCAGCGCAAGGCGACGGCCTGACCAATGGCTGTTCGACCATCGGCATCTCGAAATCGCAGCCCGTCGAAGTGCTCGAGCAGCGCTATCCGGTGCTGTTCGACGAATATTCCCTGCATGAGGGCTCGGGCGGCGCCGGCCAATATCGCGGCGGCTTCGGCATCAACTACACGGTGCGCCTGAGAAGCGGCACGGCGCGCGCCTCGATGGTGATGGATCATGGCCGTTTCGGGCCGAACGGCATGGCCGGCGGCGCACCGGGCGGCGTCAACCGGGTCAGCGTCGCGCGCCAGGACGGCGTCTACCTGCCGCCGCACCTCTCCAAGGATCAGGGCATCGCGCTGGCCGCCGGCGAGTGCGTGCATATTTCGACGCCCGGCGGCGGCGGTTACGGCGATGCGCACAAGCGCGATCCGGCATTGGTGCTGCGGGACGTAAAGCGCGGCTATTATTCGCGTGAAGAGGCGGAACGCCTGTTTGCCGTGGTGTTGAGCGGAGAGCCGCTCGGTGTGGACGCCGACGCGACGAAGAAAACTAGGGCAGGGCGGTGATGCCGCCGTCGACGATCAGTTCGGTACCGGTGACGAAACCCGCCGCTCCCGAAAGCAGGAACAGGCAGGCATTGGCCATGTCCTGCGGCGTGCCGAGGCGCTTCAGCGGCACATAATCGGCGATCGCCTGGCCGGTGGCGGGGTCGTCATGCCAGCGTTGCTGCATCGGCGTCAGCGTCGGGCCGGGATAGATCACGTTGGAGCGGATATTGTCGGCGGCGAATTGGATGGCGACGGATTTCGACAGCGCCACCATGCCGGCCTTGGAAGCCTGATAGGCGTCCTGCGGCTGGGCGTCGCCGCGCAGGCATTGGATGGTGGAAAAATGCACCATGGCGCCGCCGCCCGATTGTTTCATAAACGGTACGGCGTGGCGCACCGTATGGACGACGGATTTGAGATTTATCGCAAACACGCGGTCCCACAGTTCGAGATCGATATCGACCGCCGATTTGTCGCGCTCGAACCACAGCACACCGGCGGCGTTGACGAGGTAATCGAGCCGCCCGGACGCCTCCGCCTGGCCGCCGATGGCAGCAGCCACGGCACCATCGTCGCTGACATCGCCTTGAACATAGCGCCCGCCCTCCGGCAAATCGCCGGGCGCCTCCTTGAGGTCGAAGAGGGTGACGTCGGCGCCGGCCTGCAACAGGCCGCTGGCGACGGCGCGGCCCATGCCGCTGCCGGCACCGGTGACGAATGCGCTCTTGCCGGAAAAATCCGTGCTCCAATCCATCGCTCGTGGTCCTCTCCTGTTTCTTATTGTCGGCGCCTAGAGTGTAGCACTTTCCTGTGGCACTTGCGGGTCGTAGGCGAGATTGGGCGCCAGCCAGCGTTCCGCTTCCTGCGGCGCGATGCGCTTGCGCCGGGCATAGTCCTCGATCTGGTCGCGCTCGATCTTGCCGAGCCCGAAATAGCTCGATTCCGGATGGCTGAAATAGAGCCCGCTGACCGAGGCGGCCGGGCGCATGGCGTAGCTCTCGGTCAATTCGATGCCGGCGCTGTCGGTTGCCGCGAGCAGCGCAAACAGCGTGCCTTTTTCGCTATGGTCGGGACAGGCGGGATAGCCCGGCGCCGGGCGGATGCCGATATAGTCCTCGGCGATCAGGCCTTCATTGTCGAGCGCCTCGTCCGTGGCATAGCCCCAATGCTCGGTACGCACGAGCTGATGCAGACGTTCGGCGAAGGCTTCGGCGAGGCGGTCGGCGAGGGCCTTGACCATGATCGCGTTGTAATCGTCATGCGCTTCCTCGAAGCGCCGCGCGATGGCGTCGACCTCGGCGCCGACCGAGACGGCAAAGGCGCCGATATAGTCGGCCACGCCGCTTTCTTGCGGGGCGATGAAATCGGCGAGCGACAAATTGGCGCGGCCCGCCTCGCGCGGCATTTGCTGGCGCAGGAAATGCAGCTCCGCGATGGGCTCGGTGCGTGCCTCATCGCCATAGACGGTGACATCGTCATCGCGCCGGCTGTTGGCCGGCCAAAAGCCGACGACGCCGCGCGCGCTCAGCCATTTTTCGCCGGTGATGCGCTTCAGCATGGCGCGCGCGTCGGCGAGCAATTCGCGCGCCGCCTCGCCGATGCGCTTGTCCTCCAATATGGCCGGATATTTGCCGACCAGATCCCAGGTGCGGAAAAACGGCGTCCAGTCGATCAGCGGTTCAAGTCCGCCGAGGGCGAAATTGTCGAAGGCTTTGAGGCCGAGGAAAGCCGGCCGCGGCGGCTTGTGGCCGCGCCAGTCGAGCGTCAGGCGATTGTCGCGCGCCTTGGCGTAGGCCACGCGGTCGTCGCGCTTTTGACCGCGTGCATAGCTGTCGCGGATGCGCTGGTAGCTGTCTCTTACGTTCGCCTCATATTGGCGCCGGCGATTGTTGGAAAGAAGATTGCCGACCACGCCGACCGCCTTGGAGGCATCGGGCACATGGATGGCGGCGCCGTGGTAGCGCGGTGCCACCTTGACCGCCGTATGCAGGCGGCTCGTGGTGGCGCCGCCGACCAGGAGCGGCACCTCCAGCCCCTCGCGCTCCATTTCCGCCGCCACCGTGCACATCTCATCGAGGCTCGGCGTGATCAGGCCGGAGAGGCCGATAATATCGACCTTCTCGCGCCGCGCCGTGTCGAGGATCTGGGTCACCGGCGCCATGACGCCGAGGTCGATCACTTCGTAATTGTTACATTGCAGCACCACGCCGACGATGTTCTTGCCGATATCGTGGACATCGCCCTTGACCGTCGCCATCAGGATTTTCCCGGCCTTGACCGGCTCGCCGCCGCTGTCGTCGTCTTCCATGTAGGGAATCAGGATAGCGACCGCCTTTTTCATCACCCGCGCGCTCTTGACCACTTGCGGCAGGAACATCTTGCCGGCGCCGAACAGGTCGCCGACCGTATTCATGCCGCTCATCAACGGCCCTTCGATGACATCGAGCGGGCGCTTCGCCTGCTGGCGGGCCTGTTCGACATCTTCGTCGATGAAATCGCCGATGCCGTTCACCAATGCGTGGCTGAGCCGTGCGTTGACATCCTGCTGGCGCCAGCTCAGGTCGGCGGCCTTCTTCTTGCCGCCGTCGGCGCGATGGCTGTCGGCGATTTCCAGCAAGCGCTCGGTGGCGTCGGGGCGGCGGTTGAGCAGCACATCCTCGACGCGTTCCAGCAGATCCGGCGGAATATCCTCATAGACGGTCAACTGGCCGGCATTGACGATGCCCATATCCATGCCGGCGCGAATGGCATGGTAGAGGAAGGCCGAATGCATCGCCTCGCGCACCCGGTTGTTGCCGCGGAACGAAAAAGACACGTTGGAGAGTCCGCCCGAGACATGCACGCCGGGCAGATGTTCGCGGATGCGCCGCGTCGCCGCGATGAAGGCGCGGCCGTAATCGTTATGCTCTTCGATGCCGGTGGCGACGGCGAAAATATTGGGATCGAAGATGATGTCGGCGGGCGCGATCCCGACCTTCTCGGTCAACAGCGCGTAGGCGCGGGCGCAAATCTCGAATTTGCGCTCCTCGCTATCGGCCTGGCCCTCTTCGTCGAAGGCCATCACCACCATCGCCGCGCCGAAGCGCCGCACCTGCTCGGCCTGGGCCAAAAAAATCTCCTCGCCCTCCTTGAGGCTGAGCGAATTCACGATGGATTTGCCCTGCACGCATTTAAGGCCAGCCTCGATGACCGACCATTTCGACGAATCGATCATCACCGGCACCCGGCTGATGTCGGGCTCGGCGGCGATCAGGTTAAGAAAGCGCACCATCGCCGCTTCTGAATCCAACAGCCCCTCATCCATGTTGATGTCGATGATCTGGGCGCCGTTTTCGACCTGCTGGCGGGCGACGTCCAGCGCGCTGTCGAAATCGCCTTCGGTGATCAGCTTGCGGAACTTGGCCGAGCCGGAGACGTTGGTGCGCTCGCCGATATTGACGAAGAGGCCGTTCACGCGCGGATCTCGAGCGGCTCAAGGCCGGAAAGGCGGAGATGCGGGGACGCCGCCGGTATCTCGCGCGGCCGGGTGCCGGCCACCGCCTCGGCGATGGCGCGGATATGTTCGGGCGTCGTGCCGCAACAGCCGCCGACCAGATTTACCAGCCCGGTCTCGGCCCATTCGCTTAGGAAAGCCGCCGTTTGCGCCGGCGTTTCGTCATATTCGCCGAACTCGTTGGGCAGGCCGGCATTGGGATAGGCCGAGACGCGCGTATCCGCGACGCGCGACAGCTCGGCCACATAGGGGCGCATGTTCTCGGCGCCGAGCGAACAGTTGAGGCCGATGGCGAAGGGCGCCGCGTGACGCACCGAATTCCAGAACGCTTCGGTGGTCTGCCCGGTCAGGGTGCGCCCGGACAGGTCGGTGATCGTGCCCGAGAGGATGAGCGGCAGGCGAAAGCCGAGCTCGTCGAACAGTTCCTCGAGGGCGAATATGGCGGCCTTGGCGTTCAGGGTGTCGAACACCGTCTCCATGATAAGAAGATCGACCCCGCCTTCGACCAGGCCGGTGGCGGCCTGCAAATAAGCGTCGCGCAAATCGTCGAAGGTGACGGCGCGGTAACCCGGATCGGCGACATCGGGCGAGATCGAGGCGGTTTTGCTGGTCGGGCCGATGGCGCCGGCGGCGAAACGCGGCCATGCCGGCGTCGCGGCGGCGCGCGCCGCTTCCGAGGCCAGGCGGGCCGCCGCGATATTCATATCGCGCACCAAATTCTCGGTGCCGTAATCGGCCTGCGACATTGCCGTCGCGTTGAAACTGTTGGTGGTCACGATATCGGCGCCGGCCGCGAGAAACTCGGCGTGAATATTCCGAATGGCATCCGGGCGGGTAAGCGACAGCAGGTCGTTGTTGCCCTTGAGGTCGCGATTATGTTCGGCCAAGAGGTCGCCGCGAAAATCGGCTTCCGTCAGGCCGAGCCGCTGGATCATGGTGCCCATGGCGCCATCGAAAATGAGAATGCGCCCGCGCGCCATCTCTTCCAGCCTTTGCGCCCGTTCCCGGCGTTCCGTCATGGCACGATTCCGGCCACGGGCAGCGAGCCTCGAACGCCGAGGGCATGGCAGATCGCGCGCGTCAGCTCGGCCCGGTTGAGCGTGTAAAAATGGAAGTTGTGCACGCCGTTGGATTGCAGTCTGCGGCATTGTTCGATGGCGATCCAGCCGGCGATCAGGCGGCGCGTATCGGGGTCGTCGTCGAGCCCATCGAACAGGCGCGCCAGCCAGCCCGGCAGCGAGGCGCCGCAGCGCGCGCTGAAATCGACGAGGCGGCCATAATTGGTCACCGGCAGGATGCCGGGCACGATCGGAACGATGACGCCGGCGGCGGTGGCGCGGTCGCGAAAGCGCAGGAACAGATCGACATCGAAAAAGAACTGGGTCATGGCGCGGGTGGCGCCGGCGTCGATCTTGCGCTTGAGATTGTCGAGGTCGCTGGCGGCGCTCTCGGCCTCGGGATGGCCCTCGGGATAGGCGGCGACGCTGATTTCGAAATCGGCGACGCGGCGCAGGCCGGCCACCAGGTCAGAGGCGTATTGGTAGCCGTCTTTCGCCGCCTCGAATTTCGCCGCGCCTTCGGGCGGGTCGCCCCTCAGCGCCACCACATGGCGCACCCCGGCATCCCAATAACGCCGCGCGACATCGTCGACCTCGCCACGCGAAACGCCGACGCAGGTCAAATGCGCCGCCGGCGTGAGATCGGTATCGAGCATGATGCGCCGCACGGTATCGAAGGTGCGCTCGCGGGTGCTGCCGCCGGCGCCGTAAGTGACGGAAACGAAATTCGGGCTTAGCGGCGCCAGGCGGAGGATCGCGTTCCATAGCTGGGCCGCGATTTTGTCGCTCGTCGGCGGAAAAAATTCGAAGGAGACGGATATTTCCGTCTTCGCCGGCGCGCATACCGCGGCGCCCAGCCTGTCGCCCGGAAGTGCGCGCGGATTGTCGAATATGGACGATGTGTCGTTCATACGGGGCCCATCCAAAAATAACAGCTCCAGCTATCACCGGGCGGTACCCCTCGCTTTAGCCGGATTTCTATAGCGCCCGCAAGCTGTCGCTCAAATCGGCGCTTCCAATCTCTTGACATATAGAGACAATTCGGCGCCTGTCAATGGTGGGACGGGTTCCGGTAATGATTGGATATGGCCAAAAAATCGGTCACCGACAGGCGTTTGAGCGTGGCGCCGATGATGGAATGCACGGACCGGCACGGGCGCTATTTCCTGCGCCGGTTCAGCCGCCATGTGCTGCTGTACAGCGAAATGATCACCGCCGCCGCCATCCTCCATGGCAAGCGCGAAATGCTGTTGGCCTTCGACGCGGCGGAGCACCCCGTGGCGCTGCAACTCGGCGGCGGCGATCCGGCGGCGCTGGGTAGGGCCGCCAAATTCGGCCAGGCCGCCGGCTACGGCGAGATCAATCTCAATGTCGGCTGCCCGAGCGATCGCGTGAAAAGCGGCCGCTTCGGCGCCGCCATGATGGCCGAGCCCGAGTTCGTCGCGCGCTGCGTCAGTGCCATGGCGGACGCCGTCGATATCCCGGTCACCGTCAAATGCCGCATCGGAATCGACGGGCATGACAGTTTCGAGCATTTGCGCGGCTTCGCGGAAATACTGGCCGGCGCCGGCATGGCAAGCCTCGCCGTGCATGCCCGCATCGCCGTCCTGGCGGGCCTCAGCCCGAAGCAGAACCGCGAGATCCCGCCGCTCGATTATGGCCGCGTCTACCGCCTGAAAGAAGAATTGCCGGGGATCGAGATCATTCTCAATGGCGGCGTGCGCGGCCTCGACGAAGCGGCGCGCCATTTGCATCGCGTCGATGGCGTGATGATCGGCCGCGCCGCCTTCGAAGACCCCTACATATTGGCCGCGGCAGATGCGCGCATTTTTTCCGATGCCCACGCAGCCCCGAGCCGCCACGATATCGCCCGCGCCATGCTGCCCTATGCCGAACGTGCCTTAAGCGGCGGCGCGCGGCTCAACCACATCACCCGGCACATGCTCGGCCTGTTTCACGCGCGCCCCGGCGCGCGCGCCTGGCGGCGTTATTTAAGCGAACATGTGCCGCTCCCGGGCGCCGGGCCGGAGGTCATCGAGCAGGCGCTGGCGCTGGTGCCGGAGGCGGGCTGAGGCGGCAAAAGAATTTCCGCGATCGCGCTCCCAATTTGTCCGGACAGATATTATGATGCGCCGGCGCGGGAGAAAATCAACGTAACGGAACAGGCGGAGCCATGGCTAATATCGGCGTCGATGTCGGCGGCACGTTCACCGACCTCATTCTCGAATCCGAAGCGATTGGCGGCAATTCGGGCGGCGTGATGGTGCACAAGGTGCCGAGCACGCCCGAGGATCAGTCGATCGGCGTCATCCGCGGTATCAATGAGATTTGCGAAATGGCCGGCGTGGCGCTCGGCGATATCGAAAAAATAGTGCATGGCACGACCATCGCCACCAATTCGGTGATCGAATATGACGGCGCCGAAGTGGGTATGCTGACGACGCGTGGGTTCCGCGACATCCTGCTTTTGGCGCGCGGCAAGCGGCCGCATAATTTCTCCATGCAGTTCGACGTGCCGTGGCAGTCAAAGCCGCTGGTCAAGCGGCGCAACCGCATTGCCATTTCGGAGCGCATCCTGCCGCCGGACGGCCGCGTCGAAGTGGCATTGGACGAGGGTGAAGTGCGCGCCGCGGCCGAACTCCTGAAAAGGCGCGGCGTCGATGCCGTCATCATCTGTTTCATGTTTGCTTTTCTCAACGACGCGCATGAATTGCGCGCCAAGCAGATCGTCAAGGAAATCCTGCCCAATACCTATGTCAGCTGTTCCAGCGAAGTGGCCGATGTGATCCGCGAATATGAGCGCTTTTCGACCGCCGCGATGAACGCCTTTATCGGGCCGCGCACGTCGTTTTATCTGGGCAATTTGCGGAACGCGCTCAGCGCCGAAGGTGTGCGGGCGGAAATCCGCATCATGCAGTCGAACGGCGGCATCACCACCATCGACGGCGGCAGCGAGCGGCCGGTGACGATCCTCATGTCGGGGCCGGCGGGCGGCGTCATCGGCGGCAAATGGGCGGGCGACCTGTCCGGCGTCGAGAATTTGATCACCGTCGATATCGGCGGCACCTCGGCCGATATCAGCGTCGTTCCGGGCGGCGAAGTGCGCATCATGAATCCGCGCGATACCAATGTCGGCGGCTATCCGATCCTGACGCCGATGATCGATTTGGCGACTATCGGCGCCGGCGGCGGCTCGATCGCCTATGTCGACGAGGGCGGCGCGTTTCGCGTCGGTCCGCGCTCGGCCGGCGCAGATCCGGGGCCGGCATGCTATGGCAAAGGCGGCGTCGAGCCCACCGTGACGGACGCGCAAGTGGTGCTCGGCCGCCTCGACGCCGAGCAGTTTCTCGGCGGCGGCGTGGCGATCGACCCCAGGCTTTCGGCCCAAGCCATCGAAAGCAACCTCTCAGCCAAGCTCAACATGAGCCTCGAGGAGGCGGCGCTCGGCGTCATCCGGGTGATCAATTCCAACATGGCGCTCGAAATTCGCGCCAACTCGGTGGCCAAGGGCATCGACCCGCGCGACTATTCGCTGGTCGCCTTCGGCGGCGCCGGGCCGCTGCATGGCGTCGCCCTGGCCAAAACCGTGGCGGCGCGCGAAGTGCTGATTCCGCCGGCGCCGGGCATCAACGCCGCCACCGGGCTGTTGGCCACCGACACGCAGTATGAATTTACCCGCTCTGTGTTGATCGCCATCAGCGCCGCCGATGCGGGCGAGCTCGACACCCTCAACGACCAGCTTGACGAGCTTGTGGCACAGGCCAGCGCGGCGCTGGCCGCCGATGGCGTGGCGGCGGCGGCGCGCAAATTCATCCGCATCGCCGAATGCCGCTATCAGGGGCAGGGCTTCGAGCTGCGCGCCGAATTTCCCACCGCCACCCTCGATGCCGGCAACAAACAGGTGTTGATCGACAATTTCCACGAATCCCACCGCCGCGATTACGGCCATGCCTTCGAAGATCAGAATATCGAAATCATCACCTTGCGGGTGATCGCGGTGGCGGCGACGGAGCGGCTGAACTGGCCCAAATTGGCGCCCGGCAAAGGGAAAAATCCGAAAGATGCGGTGATGTATGCGCGCGCCACCACTTTCGATGGCGGCGAAACCCTGGAAACGCCGCGCTATGACCGCGCCAAGCTCGCCGCCGGGCAGTCGGTAGCGGGCCCGGCCATCGTCATTCAGCAGGATTCGACGGTTTTGATTCCACCCGGCTATGCGGCCGAAGTATCGGAATTCGGTAATTTGCACGTCCGCGAAACGGCCTGATTCCGAGCCGGCGGGAGGACAAGGATATGAGCAAAATAGAAGTCGATCCGATCACCTTGCAAGTTATCGGCGGCGCGTTGCATACCATCGCCAAGGAAATGGGCCATGTGCTTTACCGCATGTCCTATTCCTCGATCATTCGCGAATCCGAGGATCTCGGCGCCGGCCTGTTCGACGCCGACTGTAATACCTTGTGCGAATCCGATTCCACACCGATGCATATCGGCTCGATTCCGGCCTATTTGCGCGGCATCAACGAGACGCTGCACGACCCCTGGCAGCCGGGCGACGTGGTGATCCACAATCACCCCTATTACGGCTCCAGCCACTCGCCCGACATCGCCGCCGTGGCGCCGGTCTATTACGAGGGCGAACTGGTCGGTTTCTCGGCCAACACCGCGCATCATGTCGATATCGGCGCCGCCACGCCGGGCCTGATCATCGATGTCCCCGACGTCTTCGCCGAGGGCATGCTGTTCAAGGGCGTGAAGCTCTATGAAGGCGGCGTGCGCAACCGGGCGCTGTGGCATTTTATCGCCACCAACACCCGGGTGCCGGACCAGGTGCTGGGCGCTATCGAGGCCCAGGTGGCTTCCGTCGAGCCCGGCGTCAAGCGCTTCGTCGAACTGCTCGACATGTACGGCAAGGACACCGTGTTCGCCGCCACCCGGCAATTGATGGATTATTCCGAGGCCATGCTGCGCAAGCGCATCGCGGCGATCCCGGACGGCGAATACCGCGCCGAAGGTTTTTTGGACGATGACGGGCGCAATCGCGGCAAAACCCTGCCGGTAAAAGTGTGCGTGCGAATCGAGGGAGATTCCGCCGAGGTCGATCTCAGCGGTTCCTCGCCGCAGGTGCCGACCGCTTTCAACGTGCCTTTCGAGGGTTCGACCAAGGTCGCCTGCTATTTTGCCTTCCGTGCCATGCTGCTCGACAGCGCCACGATCTCGGAGCATGTGCCGCAAAATGAAGGTTCATTCCGGCCCATCAAGGTGACCGCGCCCAAGGGCTCGATCTTCAATCCGGAATATCCGGCCGCCGCGGAAGCGCGTTTCAATCAAATTCAGCGCGTGGTGGATTGCATCATCAAGGCATTGGCGCCGGTCATTCCGGAAAAAGTCACGGCCGGCTGCTCGGCCGATGTTTCGGCCATCGCCTATTCCGGCGTCCGCCCGGAGGGCAATTACTGGGTCTTTATCGAGGTCAATGAAGGCGCCTATGGCGGGCGGCCCGAATCCGACGGACCCGACGGCATCGAGGAGTTGATGCGCAACACGCGCAACAATCCGATCGAGGATCTGGGCATGCATCTGCCGCTCATTTGCGACCGCTATGAACTGCGTGACGATGTCATGCCGGGCGCCGGCGAGTATCGCGGCGGCATCGGCATGGTCAAGGTGCAGCGCTATTTGACCGATGGCTATCTGACCCATGAATCGGACCGCCACGAGGACCCGCCGTGGGGCTTCCTCGGCGGCGGCGATGGCGTTGCCGCGCAGGTGCAAAAATTCAATATCGCGGCGCCCGACCAAGTCGAGGAATTGCCCGCCAAGGTTCACGGCCTGCGCAACAAGAAGGGCGATTGCATCGGCGTCCTGAGCGCCTGCGGCGGCGGCTATGGCGATCCGCTGGCGCGCACGCCTGAGCAGGTGCGCGAGGATGTGCTGGATGATTTCTGCAGCGTCGAACATGCGCGCGAGGCTTATGGCGTGGTGCTGAACTCCGAATTGGAGATCGACGGCGCCGCGACCGCCGCGCGGCGGGATGAAATGCGCGGCTAGACGGCCCTCTGCGGCATCGTTTACGAAACCTTAAATCGGAATCCTTAAATTCCCGGTAGATAGCGGAAACCGGTGAATCCGGCGGGGATTTCAATGGGCCAAGCGCGAACGACGGAAGCGTTCTTCTACAAGACCGTCGCCAAGCATCAACAGGGCGATTTACGCGGCGCCGAAAAAGGCTACCGCAAGATACTTCGCCACGCGCCGAACAATGTCGCGACGCTGATCAATTTCGGCATCCTCCTGAAGGAGCGGGATGAATTAACAAAGGCGTTCGAGCTGTTTACCCAGGCGGTGTCATTGGCACCCGAACATGCCGACGGGCATGCCAATCTGGGCGGCCTTTATGCGCGCCTCGGCAAGAAATACAAGGCGATATCCTGCTACCGGACGGCGCTTGACCTCGATCCGGATTCGGCCGACGCCCTGACCCATTTGGGCATCGCGCTCAGAATCATCGGTCAATATGTCGAAGCCTATGAACTGCTGACAAGAGCCATCGAAATCGACCCGGACCGCGCCGTGGCGCACGAAGAACTGGCGGCCGTTTTCCGCGAATGGGGTGCGGTGGGAAAGGCGCGCGCCCATTTGCAACGGGCGCTCGATATCGATCCGTCCAACGTCCTGCTCAGGCTCAAATTGGCGACTTTGTTGCCGGTGATCGCCAAATCGTCGCAACAGATTCTCGAATATCGCGAGCATTTCGCCAGAGAAGTATCGAATTTGGCCAAGCAGGATATCGTGATCGAGAATCCGGCCTGGGTCATCGAGCGGACCAATTTCTATCTCGCATATCACGGCATGGACGACAGGCCGCTCCAGGAAACCGTGGCGCGGTTTTTCCGGCGCGCCTGCCCGTCATTGAATTTCGTTGCACCGCATTGCCGCTCCGCCAAGCCGGAGAATATCGAGCGGCCCATTCGTCTGGGGATCATCTCACGCTATTTTCGCGATCATGCCATCGGCTGGACCTTCGGCCGGGCATTGGCGGCCTATCCGAAGGACCGCTTCCGTACCTTCATTTACACCTTCGAAGACGATCTCGACGATGTCTGGGCGGAAATGAGCGCGCGCGCCGACAAGGCCGTGGTGTTGCCCGAAATCAATTTGGCCGCCTGCCAAAAAGCGATCGCCGCCGATAAGCTCGATGTCCTGATATACACCGATATCGGCATGGAGCCGACCAGCTATTTCCTCGCCTTCGCCAGATTGGCGCATGTGCAATGCGTTGCCGGCGGCCATCCGGTAACCAGCGGAATCGCCACGCTGGACTATTGGCTGGGGCTTGATTTAGGTGAGCCTGAAGGCGCCGACGCGCATTACAGCGAAAAATTGCTGCGCATGAAGGGGGTTTCCAACAACTACCGGCGGCCGCATTTACAGCGCCTGGTCAAGACGCGCGAGGCGCTCGGCCTGCCGGACGCCGATATTCTCTATATGTGCCCGCAAAGCCTGTTCAAGTTTCATCCCGAGTTCGACGATATCGTGGCCCGGATCCTGCGCCTGGCGCCGGACGCCAAACTGGTGC
>CAJXFT010000002.1 GCA_913053235.1 uncultured Alphaproteobacteria bacterium | reverse complement strand
CGGATGCGACCGCCCGGCGATTGAGGGCTAAACAAAAGAGACCCGCGCGGATGCCCCTCCGGCGCCCGCCCGGCATGCACCGGAACCCACAAAGACTCTTCCAAGCGGCACACCCGCGAGCGCGCTGCGCGCGCTAAGTTTGCCCCTTCTCCCCAACCCCTCTTCCCCTCGGGGAAGAAGGGCTTATCAATTCACGCGCCGGCCGTTGCTCTCTCCATTCTCTGCTCGATGGCGCCGAAAATGCTCCTGCCTTCCGCGTCGGTCATGTCAATTTGGACAATGTCGCCGAAGCGCATCAAATCGGTGCGGCGGTCGAGCTTGTCGACCTTTTCGATCATGCGCCGCTCAAGCAGGCAGGACGAGCCGCGGCCGCGGTCGCTGTTGGAGACCGTGCCGGAACCGAGGATCGTGCCGGGGCCGAGGGCGCGTGTCTTGGCGGCGAAGGCGAGCAGCTCGGGATAGCCGAAATGCATCTCGACGCCGCAATCCGGGTCGCCGATCAGTTTGCCGTTCAACGTGCTGACGATGCGCCCGTGCAGGCGCTGGCCGTCCCAGGCGGCGCCCAACTCGTCCGGCGTGAGCGCCACGGCGGAGCAGGCGCTGGGCGGCTTGCCGTGGATAAAGCCGAAGCCCTTGGCGAGCTCCGCCGGCACCAGGCGGCGCGCCGAGACGTCGTTCAACAGCATGATCAGGCGGATGCCGCGCCCCGCTTCCTGGGCGTCCGCGCCCATCGCGATGGCGCCGGTGACGACCGCCGATTCGGCTTCGAAATCGATGCCCCAGCTTTCGTCGGCGGCGTGGATCGGATGGCGCGGGCCGCCGAGCGGCTCGGACGCGCCCTGATACATCAGCGGGTCGCTCTCCAGCGTGTCGGGCAGGCTGTCGCCGGCGGCGCGGCGCGCCAGCTCGACATGGTTAAGATAGCCGCTGGCGTCGAGGAACTGCGCCGCGCGCGGCAGCGGCGCCGTCAAGGCGGCGAAATCGAGGGCGAAGCTATCCGCCGCGCGCCCCGCCTCTAAATCCTCGGCCAGGGCTCTCAGGCCCGGCTCCAGCGCCGGCCAATCGTCGAGCGCGGCGCGCAAGGTGGGCGCCAGCGCCCGCGCCGATACGGCGCGCTGCAATGCGCGGTCGACCACGATCAGGCTGCCGTCGCGGCTGTTTCCCTTGAGCGAGGCGAGTTTCATGTCGCTGCGTCCTTTTTCAAACAATTCTTCCCGGAGTTGACGCAATCGGCCCACACCACGCCGTTCCCGGCACAAGGATTGTCGCACAAACCCGCCATGGCGATCAGCCAATTATCCCGTCTGTGACGGTCGTCACTTGCGAACGCCGCGCCATCGCCCAATATCAGGTAAATGCCACAGCTATGATCATGTGAGAGATAACAATCGAATGACCGCGAAACTTCTCGAATCCAACTCCAAACGTACGGCGCGCGACAATAGCCGAGGCAATGGCGATTCTAAAGCGCAGGAATTGATCGTCGACCGGCTGGCGACGCTTTCCAACCTGGTGAACCGGGGCCTGGCGCGGCTTTATTCGGTGCGCTTCGGCCTCACCATTTCCGATTGGCGCGTGCTTACGGTGATTTCGCGCTATCCCGGCGTCTCCAGCAACGCCATTTGCGAATTGGCCGCCATGGACAAGGTGCGGGTCAGCCGCGCCGTCTCCCGCCTGCTCGAATCGGGGCGCATCGAGCGGCGTTCCGATGAGCGCGACCGCCGCCGCGCCAAGCTTTTTGCGACCGAGGACGGCCTTGATATCCACGCTCAGGTGGTGCCGGTGGCGCGCGCCTATGAGGCGAAGCTGGTGGCCGCATTGTCGGATCGCGAAGCCCATCTCCTGGACCATCTTCTGGGGACGCTGGAAAGCGCCGCCAACGGCATCGCGCGCGAAGGCTTCGGCATGGCCGTCGGTTTGGACCTCAAGGCGCCCGCCAAGCGGCGCTGAACACAAGCGCTGACCCGCCCCGCCAGAGGGCGTATAATCGGGCGCGTGATGCGCCTTTTATTTTTGCTCGTCCCAATCCTGGCAATGGCGGCAATGCCGGCCCTGGCGGCCGAGGAACTGCCGCCTGAAGAGGCGGCGCGCTGCGCCCATCTTCAGCATCAATTGGAAGGCCTGGAAGACCGGCTCGACAGTCATGATGACCGGGTGGCGCGGGCGCGCCGTCTGATCGAGCAACAGGGCGCGCTCCTGGAAAACATGAAGGAGAAGCTGGATGCGAGCGATCGCGAGAGCGTGCTCGCCTATAACGCCAAGGTCGGCCAATACGGCCTGACCATCGAGCGCTACAACGGCGAGCTGCTGCCCGAGCTGACGCGGCGCCGCGACGCCTTCAACGCCAAGGCGAGGGAGTACAACAAGGACTGCGCCGGCAAGGAGATGCGCTGAGCCCGCGCCAGCTTAATTAATTCCCGTATAATTAGGCATGGCCAACTTGATATTCAATGTTCGTTACATAAATTGATTGAAATACCTATCCGGCGTTTTTGTTCGGGTGAATTTCTGTCGTTTTCATATCAAGGGGAGCAGGGCAATGTTCAAAGTACTTTCTATTGACGGCGGTGGCATCCGCGGTGTGATACCGGCGGTGTTGCTGTCTCACCTGGAAAAAGAGACGGGAAAATCCGTCGCGGAGATGTTTGACCTCATTGTCGGCACTTCGACGGGCGGCATCCTGGCGGCCGGATATACGGTTCGCAACAGGCACGGGAAAGCCAAGCATTCCGCCGATGATTTGCTCAAACTTTATAGCGAGCGCGGTGGAGAGATATTTGCCCGCTCGACCTGGCGCGGCTTCACCTCGGCCTGGGGCGCCTTCGATGAGACGTATAGCCACAAACCTCTGGAAAAATTGCTGCAGGAATATCTTGGCAACGCAAAACTGTCGCGCTGTATCAAGCCGATTGTCGTGACGGCGTACGACATTGAAAATCGCGAGCCCTATTTTTTTAAAACAAGCGCGGCTCGGAATGCCGAGGATCGTAACCATTTTCTGAAAGACGTGGCCCGCGCCACTTCCGCGGCTCCGACATTTTTTGAACCCAAAATCGTCGAAAGCCTGGCCGAAAAACCGACGCGCCGCGCCCTCATTGACGGCGGCGTTTTCGTCAACAATCCGGCGATGTGCGCCTATGTCGAGGCAATGTCGCTGAGAAAGGAATCGCAGGAAATTTTCCTGCTCTCGTTGGGGACCGGCGTCGCGACGCGGAGAATCGAATATGACGACGCCAAGGATTGGGGAAAATTGGGATGGGTGGTTCCGATCCTCAGCGTGATGATGGATGGCGAAGCCGACGCGGCGGATTATCACCTCCAGCAGCTTCTGCCCGATAAAAGCAAAGGAAAGCAGCAGCGATATTTTCGCTTGGATACGGAGCTTGATGTAGCCAATGACGATATGGACGATGCCAGCGCCAAAAACATTAAAGACCTGAAAGCTGAAGCAGCGCAGATCATCAAGAAAGAAGCCGCCCAGTTGAAACGTTTGATCGGCGCTCTCGGCTAATTCGCCAGCGCTCGGCCGTCACCGCGTCAGCACCATGCGGCCGAAGAAATTTCGGCTTTCCATCAACTCATGCGCGGCGCCCGCCTCGTCGAGGCCGAAGGTCTTGTGCACCACCGGCTTGAGCTTGCCGCGCGCCATCAGGTCGAGCACCTTTATCACCTGCGCCTTGGTCGAGCGGCCACAGCCATGCACGGTGATATGCTTGCGGAAGAACTCGACGAAATCGAGCTCGACCCGCTCGCCGCCATGGGCGCCGATGGTGGCCAAGCGCGCGCCGGCCGCCAGCGCGTCGATGGACTGCACGAGGATGTCGCCGCCGATCATCTCGAGGCAGACATCGACGCCGCGCCCGCCCGTAAGCGCCCGCGCAACCTCGCCGATATGCTCTTTTCGGTAATTGATGACCTCGTCGGCGCCGAGTTCGCGGGCGCGCTCGAGCTTGCCGTCGTCGCCCGCCGCCGCGATCACCCGCGCACCGGCCAGCTTGGCGATCTGCACCCCGGCCGAGCCGACGCCGCCGCCCGCCGCCGTCACCAGCACGTTCTCGCCGGCTCTGATCGCGGCGACCTCTACCAGCGCTTCCCAGGCGGTGGCGAAGGGCACCTGCCCGGCCACCGCATCGACCCAGGAAAGGCCGTCGGGGATAGGCACGACATGATGCTGTCCGCATTTGAGATATTCGCCATAGCCGCCCCACACCGTGACGCCGAGCACCTCGGCGTTGGCGCAGAGATTTTCCCTGCCGTCGATGCAATCGCGGCAAACCCCGCAGGTCAGCATGAAATGTGGCGCGACGCGGTCGCCCGGCTGAAACTCGCTTACCCCCTCGCCGACATGAACGATCTCGCCGACGGCATCGACGCCCATCACATGCGGCATCGTGCTGGCGACGCCGAAGAGGCCCTTGCGCAAATCGGTATCGCAATGGTTGACGGCGTTGGCGTGCACCTTGATCAGCAGCTCGCCGCTGTCCGGCACGGGGGTTTGCACATCCTCATATTTAATGGTGTCGAAACCCGCGCCATAGTCATGGATCACCGCCGCTTTCATATCGCTCTCCCCTGTTGTCGCTGTCGCATTTTGCCGCTTTCGCGCGCCGCGGCCGCGGCTGCGGCCGTGGCGGCGCGGTGCAGGATGCCGTGGCGGCGCGCCAGAACATCGAGATCGTCGGCATAGCCGCCGCCGACCACGCAGGCCAGCGCCGCGCCGCGCCGCATGCAGCATTCCATGACGTGATCGTCGCGTGCGCGAAGCCCGGCATCGCTGAGCGCCAGCTTGCCGAGCTTGTCATCAACGTGCGGATCGACGCCGGCATTGTAAAAAACGATGTCGGGCCGGTGCGAATCCAGAAGCGGCCCGACATGGCTCTCGACCACCGAGAGATAGACATCGTCGCCGGTTCCCGCCGGCACGCCGATGTCCAAATCGCTGACTTCCTTGGTGGGCGGATAATTGGCCTCGCAATGGAGCGAAAAAGTGAATATGTCGGGCGCGTCCCGGAAGAAGGCCGCCGTGCCGTCGCCCTGATGGACATCGCAATCGATCACCAGTGCCGTCCGCAAGGCTTGGTCGCGGCGCAGCACTTCGATCGTCACCGCGACGTCGTTGAAGATGCAAAAGCCGGCGCCGTGGCCGGGAAAGGCGTGATGGCTGCCGCCGGCGATATTGCAGGCCAGGCCGTCTTCGAGGGCGAGGCGCGCCGTCAGGAGGGTGCCGCCGACGGCGGCGCGCCCGCGCCGCACCAAGGCCGCCGACAATGGCAGTCCGAGGCGCCGCTCGGACTTCTTGTCGAGTGTAAGACCGAGAATCGTGGCGACATAGTCGGGATCATGGGCGCGGCAAAGCTCGTCCTCGGTCACCGGCTCGGGCCGGCGCAGCGCCGCATGGCCGATCACCGCGTCGGCCAGCAACAATTCCTTGATGCGGCCGAACTTGCCGATCGGGAAACGGTGGCCGGGCGGCAGCGGCACCGTATAGTCGGGATGAAAGACGATGGCAGGCGGCATGGGTTGCTCGTATTGGTAGGGCGCGGGCGGGAGCCTCTCCTTTGGGCTCTGTTCCGGCCGCCATGGCCAATCTGTCACGCCGGCTGAAAGCTGTCCATACTTTAGCGGGCGATAGGGAAGTATTGATATGTATTTTATTTCAATCGTTTATGGTACGCGGCCGGATTTTTCTGGCGGCTGGCTTGGGCGCGGCTATTGGCTCGGCCCATGCCTCCCGACCACCCATGCATCCCGCCCAATTGCCGACCGGCCGCGAGGCGGTGTCGTCGGCGTGACGAAAAGCAAGACGGAGATACGCCCGGACGGCGCCGCGATGCGGGTGTGGCCGCCGCCGATTTGAAGGCTATTCGGGAAATGCCGGTTTAATCCTTTGCTAACGTTGCAATCACATTATTGCCCGCACAACGTTCTCGGACCATCAGGTCATGAGCGAAAAGAGGTTATCGAAAGTCGTTTCCCGTTCGTCCGCGGCGTTCGCCGGTCTCGGGATGAAAGGTTTGACAACTTAGATAGGCCGGCAAACGATGTTCAATCTCCTCCGCTATTTCTCCTTTACGAGCGCGTTTGTCCTGCTCGTAATGAGCGTCGCGGCGGCGTATCTGTACCGGCAGAACGCGATTAGCGAACTCGTCGAACATGTGGAAAACCAGAACGTGGTGTTGGCGCGGTCCTTCGCCAATGCGATTTGGCCCGAGTTCTCCGCCTATGTCGGGGCGGCGCCGGGGCTTGATGGAGACGCCTTGAGGGCGCGCCCCGAAACCCGGGAGATCCATGAAAAGCTGCAAGAGCTGTCGTCGGGGCTGCCGGTGCTCAAGGTCAAGATGTACCATCCCGGCGGGCTTACGGTGTTCTCGTCGGAAGCCGCTCAAATGGGAGCCGACAAGAGCGGCAATTCCGCCTTCATGAGCACCGTTCGAAACGGCATGCCGGCCAGCAAACTATCGTTCCGCGAGACCTTTCCTTCATTCGACGGCGTCGTCGAGGACCGCAGCCTGGTTGAAAGCTATCTTCCGATCATGCAAGGCGATGGTCCGGTGGAGGGGGTCTTCGAGCTTTATTCCGACGTCACGCCCCTCATGGCCAACATCGAAATGACGACGACAAAAATATTGGTCGGCTTGGTGTTGGCGTTCGCGGCATTGTACCTGATCCTGTTTTTTATCGTCCGTCATGCCAACCGGATACTTAAGAAGCAGTACATCGACCTCAAGGACAATGTCGCTCTGTTGGATCTGTTTCAGTCCATCGCCGTCGCGGTCAACGAGGCGAAAACGCCTGAAAAGGCGATCCCGATTTGCTTGGATCTTGTCTGCGCTCATACCGGGTTTCAAATTGGACATATACTCGTTCCAACTGTCGATAGCGATAACGAATTCAAGAGCGGTGGAATCTGGCAACTGTCGGAGCCGGAACGTTTCGAGCCATTTCGAAGTACTACGGAGAGCACCCGATTTAAGTCGGGTGCGTTTTGGATTGGCAATGTCTATGCCAATGGAATTCCCGCCTGGCTTGATGAACCCTTTATCGATCAAAATTTCCTGAGGTCGGAAGTCGCCGCCGAGATCGGCATAAGAAGCGGATACGCCCAGCCGGTTCTGGCCGGCAAGGATGTTGTCGCCGTCCTGGAATTTTATTCCACGGAGAAGAGAAAAGACGGGGGATCTATCGCCGCCGTCATGAACCATGTCGGCACGCAGCTCGGACGTTCTTTCGAACGCAAGGCATCGCAGGAAAAAATCCTGGCCGCGAAAGTAGAAGCGGAACGCGCCGATCGGATGAAGTCCGATTTTCTCGCCACCATGAGCCATGAGATCCGCACGCCGATGAACGGCGTGACAGGCATGGCTGAATTGCTGTTGGACACACCCCTTGACGAGGAGCAGGGGCAATATGCGATGGCGGTACAGAATTCCGCGCAAGCCCTGCTCACGATCATCAACGATATCCTTGATTTTTCCAAGCTTGAGACTGGCAAGTTCGAGCTTGAATTGATCGATTTCAACCTCGTCGAGGTCATTGAGGGAGTGGTGGAATTGCTGGGACCCCAGGCTACGGAACAAGGCCTCGATCTGGTCACATTCGTGGCGCCGGACATGCCCGAATTTCTTAATGGCGATCCGGGCCGGTTGCGCCAAATATTGCTCAATCTGGTGGGCAACGCGATCAAATTCACGGATACGGGCTCGGTCGCGATTACCGCATCGTTTGTCGCGGTTGAGGACGGCAAGGCATTGCTGCGATTCGAAGTGACGGATACCGGAATTGGCATTCCCGAGGAGGCGCAAACCAAGCTCTTCGAAAAGTTCACCCAGGCCGACAGTTCAACGACAAGACGTTACGGAGGCACCGGCCTCGGGCTCGCCATCTGTTCGCAGCTTGTCGCATTGATGGACGGCGAGATAGGCGTGAAATCCAGGCCGACAAAAGGCAACACCTTCTTTTTTACCGGCCGTTTTGGTGAAGTTTCGGGCAGTTTCGGACAAAACGCCGCGCCGATCGAGGAATTGTCGGCGCTGCGCGTCTTGGTCGTCGACGACATCCAACTCAACAGGACGATTTTCGAAAAGCAACTCGCCTCCTGGGGGATCGATGGGGCCTTTGCCGCCGACGGCGAAGCGGCATTGTCGGCAATGCGGGAAGCGCTTGAGTCCGGCCGCTCTTTCGACGCGGCGATTGTCGATCACGCCATGCCGAAAATGGACGGCGAGGAACTGGCCCGAAAGATCAAGCAAACACCCGAGCTCGCTCCGACCAAACTGATCCTTGCGAACTCTTTGAATTTGCGCGAGGACTTGGACCGGTTGCGGCGGATCGGATTTCAAGACTGTCTCTGCAAACCGGTTCGACAATCCGCATTGTTTCATGCTCTCCTCAACGTCCGCGGAACCGGTGGAGAGGTTGGCACGAAACCCAGTGGCGAAATCGGGCGCAAGACGCCCACCGACGGTGTCGAGACGCAGCCGACACGCCGGTTGGAGATTCTATTGGCTGAAGACAATCGGACGAATCAGTTGCTCGCCAAGGCGACGCTGGAAAAGCGAGGCCATCGGGTGGGCATCGCGAACAACGGCCTGGAAGCCGTCGAGGCGGTCCGCCGGGCTTCCTACGACCTGGTCTTGATGGATGTGAACATGCCCGAAATGGACGGTGTCCAGGCCACCGCGAGGATTCGCGAATTGGGCGGCGAGAAGGGGCGCATACCGATCATCGCCTTGACCGCGAACGCGATGAAGGGTGACAGGGAGAAGTTCCTGGTGGCCGGTATGAATGATTATTTGTCAAAACCGCTGGACCGGAAGAAGCTCGTGGCGGCGGTAAACGTCTGGGGCGGCGGCGGCGATGAAATTGACCGGGCGCCAGCGTCGGATCCGGTTGCCGTCGACGAAGCGGTGAAAATTCTCGACCCAAGGATGTTGAAGGATTGGCAGGCGTTCCTGCCCAAGGACCAGTTCGCCACCTTGGTAAAGGACCAGGTATCCGATTCGCGCGCATGCGTTCAGCGGCTTATGGAGGCGGTTGAAGCAGGGGCGTTCGATGACGTGGGCGAGCTGGCACATGACCTGAAGGGCAGTTGCGGCGCCATCGGTATGCTTGAGGTTCAATATCTCGCGAAAGACCTCGAACACGCCTGCCTGGAGAAGCGCCAGGAGGAAGCCCTGACTTTGGCTCCGGCCATTGATGAGGCGGTCGGTAGGGCGGTCGCCGCGCTGAAGGCGCGCTACGCAATGTGAATAGGGTTGGATTTGGCGTGACCCGTTGCAATCCCGCGACTCGACGCCACTGAGAATAGGTATGTCCAATGGCAATAGCATTGACCGATCTCAAGGTTCTGTTGGTGGAAGACAACAAGAGCGCACTGGCGCTCATGAAGATGGTGCTCAAGGGAATCCGCATCAACCAGATCTATACGGCGCAAGACGGAAGGGCCGCCTTGGATTTCCTGGAAGAAGCTCCGGAACTGGTGGATTTTATCGTGTGCGACTGGCAGATGCCTCGGATGTCAGGTCTCGAATTACTCCAGGAGGTCCGTACCGTGTATCCGGATATGCCTTTCATGATGGTCACGGGTAAGGCGGATATGGACTCCGTCAATGCCGCCAAGGAATTCGCGGTCGACGCATACCTCACCAAACCCTATTAGCCACAACAGGTTGAGCAGAAGCTTTTGAAGCTCGTCAGTGAGCGTTTGTAACCTTCGACCTGCCCGCCAAGACGGCTCTTTCACGAAGCGAGTTCCGCCGCGACTTTCGAACGAGTTTCGAACTTCGCTCACTGTCCATTCCGGCGACCGCCACCAATTCGACGCGACAGAATACAGCCCCGAATCGGGGGGCCTTCTCGCTCCGGCACGCCGACGGCAGGGGTGGTTTCGCCCGTGCCGGCGGCGTGTAAATCGAGGAAATTGTTGAAAAATTTCGCCGGGCGGGGTTTGTTGCGCTGAATGTATCTTGAACTGAATGAAATCCGGCGCGCCCCGCGCCCGCCCGGCAGCGGTATTTCATGACGCGAACGCCTCTCCCGGGCCGGCGCGGCGGCCGGTTTTTGATCGCGCTGGCCGCGCTGCTTGCCTGTTGCCTCCTGCTCGCCCCGCTATCTTCACCTGCGGCGGCCGAGGCCGAAAACGCGGTGGCGCTCAACAATGACGAGCTCGCCGAGTTTGTCGAGACGCTCGAAGACCCGGCCGAGCGCGAACGCTTTCTCGACGATCTCAAGGCCTTGTTGGCGGCGCGCGCGGCGCTCGGCGAAAACGGCGAGAGTACCAGCGCCGGCGCCTCTGCCCTGAAGAATATTTCCGATGGCCTCGAGCACGTGGGCGGCGAACTGGTCAGATTTGCCAGGGGTCTCGCCGACATACCCGAAGCCGCGCGTTGGCTGGGCGATGAATGGTCGGCGGCGGAATCGCGCGATATCTGGACTGAAATGGTGTGGAAACTGGCGGTGGTGATCGGCGGCGGCATCATCGCCGCGTTTATTTTCTCGTTCGGCCTGCGCCGGCCGCGGCGCTTCCTGGAATCCGTGCCGCGCCCCAATCCATGGCTGCGCCCGTTGATGCTGCTCGGTTACAATTTGCTGCGCGTGGTGCCGGCGCTGGCCTTCGCCGGTGCCGGTTACGGGCTTCTGACGGTGCTCGATCCGCATGAGGTGGTGCGCCTGGTGGCGCTGTCGGCGATTAACGCCCATGTCATCGCTGTCCTCCTCAAGGCGGCGGCCAATCAGGGCCTGGCGCCGTGGACACCGAATCTCCGCATGGCCACCATCAGCGACCGCACCGCCGTTTATTGCGTCATCTGGTGGCGCCGTCTCATCAATATTGGGGTTTACGGCTATTTCATCTGCCAGGCGGTCCTGCTGCTGGGCCTGCCCGAGGTCGGCTATCTGGCGCTGGTGAAGGTGCTCGGCATTATCGTGGTGGCCCTGTTGATTTCGCTGATCCTGCAAAACAGGGTCACCTTCGCCACCTGGATCCGCTCCGGCGGCGAGCGCAAGCGCTGGCGCGCCTTTTTTCTCGTCGCCTACCGGGTCGCCGATTTCTGGCACATTCTGGCGATCCTCTACGTTCTCGCCGGCGGCATGCTGGCGGCGGCGCTGGGGCTGAACGGCTTTCTCTTTTTCCTCAAAAGCTCGGCCGCCAGCATCGCCATTATCTGGGCCATGGGCTTCGCCCTGATCGGCATCCAGAAAGCCGTCGACCACGGCTTTCGCCTGCGCCCCGACGTCAGCGCGCGCTATCCCGGCATGCAGGAGCGGGTCAACCGCTACCTGCCGGTGACGCGCGTTATCGTGCAGCTGCTGGTCATCGCGCTGGCCGTCATCCTGGTCGCCGAATCGTGGAATATAGACGTCTTTACCTGGCTCGCCACCGAGACCGGGCGCATCGTCATCGGCCGCATCGCCTCGATCATCGCCATCGCCCTCGTCGCGCTGGCGATTTGGGAGATCGCCAGCTCGATGATCGACCGCTATCTCAGCGCCACCGACGAGGAAGGCGAGCAGAAGGAGCGCGGCCAACGGGCGCGCACATTGTTGCCGCTGGCGCGCAATGCGCTCAGAATCGTCATCGGCATCGTCGCACTTTTGATGATCCTGACGGAAATCGGCATCGACGTGACGCCGATCCTGGCCGGCGTCGGCGTCATCGGCCTGGCCATCGGGTTCGGCGCCCAGACGCTGGTCAAGGATGTCATCACCGGCATCTTCATTCTCTTGGAGAACAGCCTTGCCGTCGGCGATGTGGTCAGCGTCGGCGGCGCCTCGGGCGTCGTCGAGACCATTTCCATCCGCTCCATCCGCCTCAGGGATGTGCGCGGCAACGTCCACACCATTCCCTTCAGCGCCGCTTCGACCGTCACCAACATGACCAAGGATTACTCTTATTATCTGGTCGAGGCCGGTGTCGCCTACCGCGAAAATTACGACGAGGTCGCCGAAATCATGCGCGAGGTCGGCGAGGATTTACGCGCCGATGCCGATTTCGGCGGCGATATTCTCGAGCCCATCAGCATCATGGGCCTCGACCGTTTCGAGGATTCCGCCGTCATCGTGCGCGCCCGTCTCAAGACCGAGCCGGCGATGCAATGGTCCATCGGGCGCGAATATAACCGCCGCCTCAAGGCCGCGTTCGATGCGCGCGGAATCGAAATGCCGTTCCCGCACCAAACCGTCTATTTCGGCGAGGACAAAGAGGGCCATGCGCCGCCCGCCTTCATCACCCTCGAGGACAGCAAAGACAACGCGCCGCGCTCGAAGCAGCCGGGCAAGGATCGCAAACCGGTCCCGGTAGCGCGAAAATCCCCCGCCGCGGCGGGCGAGGATGACGGCGGCGACGGCGGCGACGGCTTCTAGCGGAACTGACGGCCCGAGGTGGATAACAGCCGGCAGATGCCGCCCGAGCGCCATATCGGCGCCGTCAATTGGGTCGGCCTTGGCACGCTCTACGGCAAGGAATGCCGCCGCTTCTTCAAGGTCTGGCTGCAGACGATTGTCGCACCGATCATCACCAGCATGCTGTTTCTCGCCGTTTTCGCGCTCGCCATCGGGCGTTCGATGCCGGAGCTCGGCGGCGTCAGCTTTTTGCAGTTCATGGCGCCCGGCCTGATCGTCATGGCGATAATGCAGAATTCCTTCGCCAACACTTCTTCTTCGCTGATGATCTCCAAGGTGCAGGGCAATGTCGTCGATGTGCTGATGCCGCCCTTGAGCCCGGGCGAATTGCTCATCGGCTTCGCCTTCGGCGGCGTCTCGCGCGGCCTCACGGTGGCGCTGATGCTGTCGCTGGTGATCCTGCCCTTCGTTCATCTCGAGGTGCACAATTTCGGCTTCCTGCTGCTGCACGCCTTGGCGGCGTCGCTGATGCTCTCGCTGCTCGGCCTGTTGACGGCGATCTGGGCCGAGAAATTCGATCAATTGGCGGCGGTGACGAATTTTGTCGTCACGCCGCTGGCCTTTCTCTCCGGCACCTTCTATTCCATCGATCGGCTGCCGGAGCCGCTTTTTACGGCGAGCAAGTTCAACCCCTTCTTTTATCTGATCGACGGCTTCCGCTACGGCATGATCGGCCATGCCGACGGTTCGCTCGCCGTGGGCGCCGCCGTGGTGCTCGGCTGCGTTGCCGTTATGTGGTTGATATGCCATAGAATTCTTACCAAGGGATACCGCCTCAAGTCATAATCGGAGGGTGCGTTGACTTCCGGAGCGCGCGGCCCGATATTCGCTGCGCTGACGCAGTCAATACGAGCAATCGCTCCTTGAAATAAGGGGCCAGGAGGAAATCGTGTCCACCGCACTGGTACAGAATTACGCCCGTATCGATGTCGCCTTCGAGCGCGGCGAGGGCGCCTATCTTTATGCCGATGACGGCAGGCGGTTTCTCGATTTCGCCAGCGGCATCGGCGTCACCAGCCTGGGCCATGCGCATCCGCGGGTGACCAAGGCCCTGAAGGATCAGGCGGACAAGGTCTGGCACGTCTCCAACCTCTATAATATCGACCCGCAAACGCGTCTCGCCGAGCGCCTCACCGCCCATTCCTTCGCCGACAGGGTGTTCTTCTGCAATTCCGGCGCCGAGGCCGTCGAGGCGTCGCTGAAGATGGCGCGCATCCATCACAGCAGCACCGGCGCGCCCGAGCGCTACCGCGTTGTCACCGTCGTCAACGCCTTTCATGGCCGCACCCTGGCCACCATCGCGGCCGGCGGACAGGCCAAGCATCTCGACGGTTTCGGGCCCCGGGTCGATGGCTTCGACCAAGTCGCCCTTAACGATCTCGACGCCGCCAAGGCCGCTGTCGGGCCCGAGACCGCCGCCATCCTGGTCGAGCCGGTGCAGGGCGAGGGCGGCATTCACATCGCCGACAAGGCGTTCCTGGCCGGCCTCAGAGCGCTTTGCGACGCTGCCGGAATCCTGCTCATCTATGACGAAATCCAATGCGGCATGGGGCGCACGGGAAAGCTCTGGGCGCACGAATGGCCGGGTGTCGCGCCGGATATCATGGCCGTCGCGAAGGCGCTCGGCAACGGCTTCCCGATCGGCGCCGTGCTGGCCACCGAGGCGGCCGCCGAGACCCTCGTCCCCGGCAAGCACGGCACCACCTTCGGCGGCAATCCGCTCGCCATGTCGGTCGCCAATGCGGTGCTCGATGAAATGCTGGCGGACGGCTTTCTCGCCCATGCCGAGCGCATGGGCGCCTTGTTGCGCCAGCGTCTCGAAGGCCTGATCGGCAACAAGCGGGTATTCTCGGAGGTGCGCGGCAGCGGCCTGATGCTGGGCCTGCAATGCACCGATTCCAATCTCGAATTGATGGCTGAGTTGCGCGAGCAGGGCTTGCTCAGCGTCGTCGCCGACGGCAATGTGTTGCGCTTGCTGCCGCCGCTGATCATCGGCGAGGCGGAGATCGACGAAGCCTGCGCGGCGGTGGAGCGCGCCTGCGCCGCCATAGAATCGTGAGTGCAATACGCCATTTTATCGGGCTCGAGGCTTTCGAGCCCAAGACGCTCCGCCATATGATCGAACGCGCGGGAGAGCTTAAGCGCGCGCCCGAAACCGGGCGGGGCGCGCTCGCCGGCAAGACCCTGGCGATGATTTTCGAAACCCCGTCGACGCGCACGCGCATTTCGTTCGATGTCGCCATGAACAAGCTCGGCGGCCGCTCGATCGCACTGTCGCCCGGCGAATTGCAGCTCGGCCGGGGCGAATCGATCGGCGATACGGCGCGCGTTCTGTCGCGCTATGTCGATGCCGTCCTGTTGCGCACCGCCAGCCATGAATCGCTGCTGCAACTGGTCGAAAATGCCGACGTGCCGATCATCAACGGCCTCACCGACCGCACCCATCCGTGCCAGTTGATGGCCGATGTGCTGACCTTCGAGGAACATCTCGGCGCCATCGAAGGGCGCCGCGTCGCCTGGCTCGGCGACGGCAACAATATGGCGGCGACCTGGATTCAGGCGGCGGCGCAGTTCCGATTCTCGCTCCGCCTGGCCTGTCCCGCGGAGTACGCACCGGAAGCCGAAATCCTCGATTGGGCGCTGGCGCGCGGCGCCGATGTCGAGGTTGGCGAAGATGTCCACCATGCCGCGGCCGGCGCCGATTGCGTCGTCACCGACACCTGGATATCGATGAGCGACGATGCCGGCAAGCAGAAGATAGAAGCCCTCAGGCCCTACCAGGTGAACGAGGCGGTCATGGCGAAGGCCGACAGGGGAGCCATATTTCTGCATTGCCTGCCGGCCAAACGCGGCCTCGAAGTAAGCCCGGCGGTGATCGACGGTGGCCAATCGCGGGTCTTCGACGAGGCCGAAAATCGCCTCCATGCGCAGGAGGCGATCCTGCTCTGGTGCCTGGCCGGCGAGTCATGAGCGGGATCGCCGCCAGCGATGATTTCGTGCGCAGCTTTCGGCTCGACGCCGCCGGCGTGCGCGGCCGCCATGTTCGCCTCGGCGGCGCCCTCAACACGGTGCTGGCGCAGCATGATTATCCGGCTCCGGTATCGCGCCTGCTGGGCGAGCTGATCGCGCTCAGCGCGCTCCTGGCGAGCACCATCAAATATGACGGCGTGTTCACCGTGCAGACGCGCGGCGACGGGCCGCTTCATATGATGGTGGTCGATATCACCAGCGCCGGCGCGCTGCGCGGTTACGCCGATTTCGATGCGGCGGCGCTTCGCACCGCATTGGCGGGCGGCGAGGAAAGCTCGGTGCCGCGCCTGTTGGGCGCCGGACATCTCGCCTTTACCGTCGATCAGGGGCCGGATACGGAACGCTATCAGGGTATCGTGGCGCTGGAAGGCACGTCTTTAAGCGAATGCGCGCATAATTATTTCCGCCAATCGGAACAGATCGCCAGCGCGATCCAGCTCGCGGCGGAGCGCCTGGCGGGCGTCTGGCGCGCCGGCGCACTGATGCTCCAGCACGAGCCGGGCGGCGGCGGATATGACCGGCCGCCGGGGCGCGACGCGCTGCCTGATGCGCTGCCCGATGCGCCCGGCGCCGGGCTTGAGGAGCAGGAGGCGCATGAGGATTGGCGCCGCGCCGTGATCCTCATGAGCAGCGTAACGCCCGGCGAACTCCTCGACCCGGCGCTCGGCTCGGACCGCCTGCTGTTGCGCCTGTTTCACGAAGAATCGGTGCGCGTTCATCGGCCGCGCCCGCTCGCCTTCGGCTGCCGCTGCTCGCGCCACCGCGTCGAGACCACGCTCAAGGCGCTGCCGCGCGATGAAATCAAGGCGTTAAACATTGACGGCCGCGTCGTCGTCACCTGCCAATTCTGCAATAAATCCGAATCTTTTGGCGATATCGAGCTCGATGCCATATACGCTGCGTGATCGCTGACAAGGAGAAACCGGCCATGATAGGGCGGCTGTTTAGAACGAGAGCTTTGATCATGGTGATTTCACTGATCGCCATGGGCGCGCTTGGCGCCTGCGAGACCACGGTTTCACGCCCGGTCATCCCGGAGCTTTCCTTCAAGCATCTGCCGGCCCTGAATTTCACCGTCGGGCGCATAGAAATTGTCGAGAAATACCGCTCGCCCCTGCAATCGCCCAATGTCGAGCATCTCTTTCCCACCCCCATCATGCAGGCGCTCAGGCGTTGGAGCGATGACCGTTTGAAGACGACGGCGGGCGGCGCCAATGTGATGCGCGTTATCGTCGAGGACGCCAGCGCAATCGTCGAGGAATTGAAGACCAACGAGGATTTGGAGGCCCTGTTCACCACCGAACAGGCCGAGCGCGTCGATGCCCGCCTACAGGTGAAGATCGAAATCACCGACGCCGACGGCGCCGTTTTGGCCTTTACCAACACCGAAGCCGCGCGCTCACGGACGACGCCCGAAAATGTTTCGCTCAACGAGCGGGATCAAATTTACAACGACCTGACCATGGTCCTGATGAACGATTACAACACCAGCCAGGAGCAGGTAATCAGACGTTATTTCGACACATTTCTAAAATAATACCGAGGAGCGGTGGTCACGCCACGGGGGGCACGCAACAGGGCGGCTCAATTCGTGTCTTTGTCTTTCGAACGGGCGCGCTCGATGAATATTTTTCCGTCATGTTCCAAATCGTGCCGCTCGGCGCTGAATTTCTCCGCCAAACGTTCCAATTTGGTACGCCCCTTGCGCACCTTGTTCGACGCCCCGGCCTTGCGCTTTTCTTCCTTTTTCCGCTGTTTGCGGTATTGGTTGAGATTCGTGATCTCCGCCATCGCTTCCGACCTTCCTTGGTATAAGGTAGCCTAACCCATATGGAACCTAATGTTAACAGCGTTTCCCGCTACGCGCCATCGGCGCCCGGCGGCGCGTGGCTGGGCCGGGCGCGATGAAAATTATCTATGGCGTGATCGCTTTCATCGTGCTGGTGATCATCGCCGCCTTCGTGGTGCCCGGCTTCATGGACTGGAACAGCTATAAGCCGGAAATTTTGGAGCCCGTCGAAGCCCTGACCGGGCGCCAATTGTCGATCGACGGCGATATCGAAATTTCGCTGTTGCCGAGCCCCAAACTGCGCGTGTCCGATGTCCGGCTGTCCAATGTGGAGGGCGCCAACGCGGCCGATATGATGCGTCTCCAGGCGCTCGATCTGCAACTCGCCCTGGGGCCGCTGCTGTCGGGCGATTTCCAGGTCTCCAGCCTCGAATTGATCGATCCGGTGATCGAGTTGGAGCGCCTCGCGGACGGCCGCCAGAATTGGCGCTTCACGCCCGGCGACGGCACCGCGGCCGAGGCCGATGGCGGCGCTTCGGACGAAGATGGGGAAGAAGACGCAACCGAGATAAGCGGCGATGTGTCGATCCGGAACGGCACCATCATCTATCGCGACAGCGCCTCGGGCACGGTCGAATATATCCAACGCCTGAACGGCACCCTGTCGGCCAAATCCCTCGAGGGGCCGTTTCGCGGCGACGGCAGCATGGCCATGCGCGGCCTCGAGACCGCCTTCCAAATCGCCAGCGGACGCAAGCGCGGCGACGGACAAATTCCCGTCTCGTTCAAGGCCGAGTTGGGCGAAGGCATGGCGCAGCTCGGCTTCGAAGGCATGCTTTTCGCGCGCCAGGCCGGCAGCGAGGGTTCGGGAACCTTGCGCGCTTCCGGGCCCGATCTGGCGGATCTGCTGGCCCAGCTCGGCATCGGCGGCGCGCAATCGCTGGCGGCGGAAAAGTTCTCGCTCAAGGCCAGCGCCGAAATCTCGGAAACCAGCCTGAACCTCGACGAGCTGCAAATTCGCCTCGGCGAAACCCAGGCCAGCGGCGCCATCGCCTATGTGATGGGCAGTCCCGCGCAACTGGACGCGGCACTGACGATAAACCGTTTCGATCTCGACAGAATCGCCGAAAACGGCGCCCCGGCAAGCGGCGCCGAGAGCGCTTCGCAAACGTCGCAGGCGGAAGCCACGGCGCCCGGCGGCGAAGACGGCGCCATGGCGGCGACCGGCATCGGCACATATATGGCGATGCTGCCCGACGACCTCGCCGCCTCGGTCGACCTCGAAGTGCAGACGCTGCGCTATCTCGGCGGTGTGGTGCATCAGGCGCATGCCATCTTGTCGCTCGACGAGGGCGTCATCACCGTGCAGCAGGCCTCGGCCCTGTTGCCGGGCGGCAGCAATGTCGCCCTGTTCGGCCAATTGTCGCCGGCCGAGGACGGGCCGCGCTTCGACGGCCAGCTCGAGGTCGAGTCCGACGATGCGCGCGCCGTTATTTCCTGGCTCGATATGCTCAATGCTTCGGACATACCGAGCGACCGTTTGCGGCGCTTCAGCCTGACCACGGCGATCAGCGCCGACGAGACGGGCGGCGAGCTGTCGGAGCTCGATCTGCGCATCGATGCCTCGCGCCTGAAGGGCTACGCCAATTTCTCGCACGGCGCGCGCAACAGCCTCGACGCCAATCTGCATTTGGACCGCCTCAACGCGGACGCCTATCTGGCCGTCGGCGCGGCCGAAGCGGGCGTGGAGGCAGGTGTGGACGCGGGCGCGGATGCAGGCGCCGCACCGCCCGAGGCGGCCGAGGCGGCGGCGCAAGGCGGCGATCTTGGCTTTTTGGATAGCCTCGATGCCAAGCTGAAACTGACCGCCGGGCGCCTCAGCTATGGCGGTGCGGTGCTCTCGGGCGTCACGCTCGAAGGCGTTCTCAAGGATAATATCATCACGCTGCATCGCCTCAATGTGTCCGATCTTTCGGGCGCCAAGCTGGCGCTGAACGGCGAAATACGGGATCTCGCCGGCGCCCCCGATGTCAATCTCAGCTTCGATGCCAAGGCCGATTCGATTCTCGGCCTGATCCGCGTCGCCGGCATCGACCCCAGTTTCCGCGCCGACAATCTGGGCGCCGTCAGCCTCGCGGGCAGCCTCTCCGGCGGGCGCGACGCGGTCAGTCTGAACGCCCGGCTCGAGACCCGGCCGGCGGTGCTGTCGCTGGTCGGCAGCATCACCTCGCCGCTCGACGATGCGGCGCTCAATTTGGGCCTGGAAATGCGCTCGCCGGACGTCGCCGAGCTGATGCGCGCCGCCGATATGAGCCCGCCCAAACTGGTGCGCCGGCTTGGTGCGCTCGCCCTCGATGGCGGCCTCGACGGTGGCTTGGAGGCGCTCAATCTGAGCCTCAGCGCGCGCGCCGCCGGCAATCATCTGCAAGTGGCCGGCAATCTCGCCGATTTTTCCGGCGGCGGACGCTACAACCTCGCCTTCGACCTCGCCAATCCGAGCTTCGCCGCCCTGGCCGAGCTGTTGAGCGGCGCCCAATATGAAGGCGAAGAGGTCGGCGCGGTGCGCATCAAGGGCCGCCTCGCCGGCGGTGCGGCGGCGGCGGCGATTTCGGATTTGAGCGTCGCACTCGGCACGACGCGCATCTCCGGCGCCGCCGACCTCGAGCTCGGCGGCCCGGTGCCGGTATTGCGCGCCAATCTGGAAGCCGGCCTGCTCGATGCAGGGCTCTTCATCGGCGGCGCCGTTGCCGGCGACGAAGAAGCCGGCGCCGCAAACGCCTCCCGGAATGGCGATGGCGCCGCGCAAAGCCCTGGCCAGCAACCGCAACGCCCGGGCGAGCGATGGTCGCGCGAGCCCTTCGATCTCTCGCCGCTGGCCGAAATCGAGGCCGATATTTCGCTGCTTGCCGACGCCATTCTGGCCGGCGGCTACCGGTTCGATCAGGCCGAGTTCAAGTTCCGCGTCGCCGGCGGCGCGCTCGAGATCGATTCCCTGCGCGGGCGTATCTTCGACGGCCTGTTGGAGGCCCAGGGCCGCATCGCCGACGCGGCGCCGCCGCAGGTCAATCTCGCTTTCAAATTGGACAGCATGGATCTCGCCAGCGCGCTGCGCCAGGCCGCCGATATCGAGGCGGTAACGGGGCGCGCCAGCCTCGACGGCCGCTTCGCCAGCGAAGGCCTCAGCGAATATGACCTGGTCCGCGCGCTGCGGGGAGACGCCACGCTGAACGCCCGGAACGGCACCGTCGAGGGCGTCGATCTGCGCCTTCTCAGCGACCGCCTGGGCGACCTCAACGACCCCAGCGATTTTTTAAATTTGGCGGATACTGGTCTGTCTGGGGGCACCACGCGGCTCGAATCCCTTGACGGCACCATCCATGTCAAGAACGGCCTGGCGACCACCAGCGACCTTCTGCTGGTCGCCGATGGCGGGCGCGGAAGCGTCCGCGGCACCGCCGATTTGCCGTCCTGGCGGCTCGATCTCACGGCTCTCTTCGACCTCACCGACCATCCCAAGGCGCCGCCGCTCGGCGTCCGCATGACCGGGGCCATCGACAATCCGGCGCGCGAACTGCTGATCTCGGACATGCAGGCCTATCTGATAAAGCGCATCGCCAAGACGGCGGTCGGCAAGCTGGTCCTGCCCAAGCTGCGCGACGGCGCCAAGGCCGAGCCGGGGTCGATCGAGGACACGCTGCTGCGCGGCGTCTTCGGCGATCCCGACGACGGCGAGCCGGCACGTTCACCGGACGGCGCCCAACCGCCGCCGGCCGAGGATTCGCCGCCCGCTTCGATCGAGGATGTCCTCTTGCGCGGTGTGCTCGGCGATTCGTTTGAAGATGCGCCGAGCGCCGTGCAGCCTCGGATCGAGGAATCCGAGCCGGCGCTGGCGCCGCAAAGAGGCGGCTCGGAGCCGAGCGGGTTGGCGCCACAGAGGGATGGTGCGGAGCCGGCGGGGTTGGCGCCGCAACAAGGCGAAATTAGCGCCGAGCGCGCGCCGGCACCGCAACCGGCGCCGGCGCCCGAGCCTATCCCCGAACGTGCCGACGACGACCCATTGTCGCCACAGGACATTCTGAAAGGCGTGTTCGATATTCTCAACGATTAGGCGTATGGCCGCCGTCGCTTTTGGTGGCGCACCAATGGCGCCACATGCGGCGAAAGGCGGCCTCCAAATTGCCGGCAAATCGCGGCGCGTCGCATAGTGGCGATCGCCTGACCCGCTCGCGCAAACCGGCGCGAAGGCCGGCCAGGCCGGCGAGGTCGCCGCAATGGCGCTCGGCGATGCGAAGATATTGCTCGGGCGTGGTTGCCAGCCAATCGGTGAGACCGACAGTGCCGAGAAAGCTGGCCGAGTGGCGATGGGCAAATATCTCGCCCGGCATGGTCACCACGGGAACGCCCATCCACAGGGCTTCGCAGGTCGTCAGACATCCGGAATAGGGGAAGGGGTCCAACGCGATATCGACATCATGGTAATGCGCCAGCAGCTCGGCATGCAGCGAGTATCCGAGCAGGTCGAGGCGCTCGGGCGCGATCCCGTGCTCCGCGAACATGGCCTGATAGCGCCCCCGAACCGCCGCATCGTTGAGCTGCTTGGCCTTGAGGATGAGCCGGCTTGCAGGGGCGCGCTCGAGGAGCCGCGACCATAGCGCGATCGCCTGGCGATTGACCTTGGTCAGATTGTTGAAGCAGCCAAACGTGATATGGCCGTTCGAAAGGGCCGGCGGCGGCGCTACCGCGGGCGCATAATGCGGCGGCTCGTAGCAGACATAGCTGTCGGGCAGGCGGACGACCGCCTCCGTGTACCACGGCTCGTGATGCGCCGGGGTCTCGACGGAATCGGAGATGAAATAGTCGATCGCATCCATGCCCGTGGTGTTGTTCTGACAGCCCACCCATTTGACCTGCACCGGTGCCGGCCTGTGCGCGAAGACGAGGAGGCGGCTGCCCGTGCCATGACCGGACATATCGACCAGAATATCGATTTCGTCACCGCCGATCAGCGCCGCAACTTTTTCGTCACTCATTCCCACCGTCGGGCGCCAGCCATGGGCGGCCTCCCGGAAGCGCCCGGTAAGATCGTCGCCCTGGATGATGTCGGCGTAGCAGTAGAGCTCGACGGCCTCCGTATCGAGCGCTTCGAGGGCGGAAAGGGCCAAATATCCGACCGGATGGCGGCGGAAATTGTGCGAGACAAGCCCCAGGCGAATCCGTCTTTCCGGGATCGCCGCGTTGTTATGGAGCTTTGCCGCGGGGCTTAGCGGCACGGCATGTTGCGCGTTCCACTTTCGGTGCTCGGCAAAGATCGTCTGGCGATCGCATGAAGGGTGATAATAGAGGCATGAAAGCAGGTTGCTGTGCGCCTCTTCGAAGCCGGGATTCAATTCGAGCGCGGTGCGGAAGGCGGCCATCGCATCGTCGAGATTGCCCTGGTCCTTGAACGCATTGCCGAGATTGTTGTGCGCGTGGGCATAGTCGGTTTTGGTTTCCAGGGCGCGCCGGAAAGCCGCCACCGCATTTTCCAATTGGCCCATGCCTCTGAGAACATTGCCGAGATTGTTGTGCGCCTCGGCATATTCGGGGCGCAATTCGACGGCTCTCAGAAAGGCCGTCACCGCATCCTCCGGCTTGTCCTGGTCCCTCAGCGTGTTGCCCAGATTATAATGCGCCGCGGCGGATTCGGGCCTCAGTTCGAGGGCCTCCTCATAGGCCGCCACCGCATCCTCCAGCCTGCCCAGCTGCTTGAGCGCGGTGCCGAGATTGTTGTGGTATTCGGCGACACGCGGATTGGCGGCGATCGCCTTGGTGATGAGCTCCACGGCAACGCCGTCGTCGCCGTTCTGGTGCGCGATCACGCCCAAAAGGTGGACGGCATCCGGGCAATCGGGCTCGGCCGCAAGCACGCCGCGATAAATTGCTTCGGCTTGCCGCAAACGGCCGGCGCCGTGATGCGCCCGGCCTTCGCCAATCGCCGCCGCCACGGCTGCTTCGTCGGCAATTATCTTTTTGTCACGCATATCCCAATCGAACCAGGGTAGCCCTGATGGCTCCTTCGCCGCCCGAACCCGTGGAGGCTCAGAATGTGCTCTGTTAACCCATTGAAATAATTGGTGGGCGCACAAGGACTCGAACCTTGGACCTGAGGTGGTCCCACTTTGTTGGACAGCTTGGCGGCCTGTCTAAGGTGTATTCCGAATGTTGATCATGCCGCCAAAAACCTATTTTTCAATTCCTGTTGCTGTTGTTGAGCCGGTGGGGATGTGGGCAAGGCGATAGCCTTGTCCATCATATCCACGGACTGTCCGGCGCCATAGGTCTCGGCCGGCGTTTGACCGGCCAGGGCGGAATGGGGCCGCTCACCGTTGTGGCAGCCGATCCACTCGGCGATGGCGTATTTCAGGAGCCGAAAGTTGCGATGCAAGTTCGCATCAATCCACTCTTCGGTCGACGATCACTTCAATCAGCAACGTCACCTTTACAGCCGCGAAAAAACTGCAAACTCAAACGCTCCGCCGGCGTGGCGGATTGGCGTCAATTTCTCGCCACGCTTCCGCGAATGGGCCGTTTCGGCTATCGTCAGGCGCATGTTCCGGGATCATCGGGGGGGTAGGTTCAAGGGCACGGGCGAGGACGGCTTGATCGCGCGCCCCCCCGCCTGAATCGCCAACGCGGTCTCGGATGCCTGCGGCGGGGTCAAGGTCGACCGCTATCCGCTCACGCCGGAGCGTGTTCGCCAATCGTAACTCAATGGGCGGGGCAAGGAGACGAAGTGATGGAATTCGGAGTCTCGTACACGATCGGAAGCCAACCTGGGCGGCCTTTCCAGGCCGGATTCGCGGCCGCTCTCGAAGAGATTCAGTTCGCCGAGGAGTTCGGCATGACCACCGTGCAGCTGTCGTCGCAGCATTTCGAGGAGAACGGCATCCTGCCGTCTCCCTTCGTCGCCTGCTCCTTCCTCGCCGCGCACACCAAGAAGATCCGGATCGGCCCCGGGATTCTGCTGTTTCCGCTCGGCTACAATCCCATCCACGTCGCCGAGGACGGCGCCGTTTTCGACATCCTCTCGAATGGCCGCCTCAACTTCGCGATGGGCCAAGGGTTCCGGGCGGAGGAGTTCGCCGGCTTCGGCATCGAGCGCAAGGAACGCCGGCCGCGAACCCGGGAGGGCGCCGAGATCATCCGCAAGCTGTGGACCGAGGACCATGTGAACTATGACGGGCGCTTCTGGCAGCTCAGCGACGTCACCTTGCGGCCGAAGCCGCTGCAGAAGCCGAACCCGCCGATCTGGATCTCCGGAGAGAACGAGCCCGCGGTCCGCCTCGCCGGCCGGGTGGGAGACGGATGGTTCGCCGACCCCAAGCAGACGCTGGCCATCATTCGCCGCAACGCCAAGGCCTTTCACGAGGAATATGCCACGGCCGGCCGCGATCCCGAGCGCGCCGAGATCGGAATCTGGCGCGAGTTCTACGTTTCGGACACGGACGAGAAGGCCTGGGAGGAGGCCGGCAAGGGCATGCGCGAGGAGTTCGCCAAGTACCTCTCCTGGAGCCACCTGGTCGACGACGAGGGCAACATCATCCCGCCCGATCGCACCGACCTGCTCGACGACATCGTCAGGGACCGCTTCGTGTGCGGCGGGCCTGAGCACTGCATCGAGGCCCTGAAGGAGTACAAGGAGATCGGCATTACCCATTTCGTCGCCCACATCCAGTTCGTCGGAATGCCGAGCGAACTGGTGCGGAAGTCGATGCGGATCCTTATGGAGCAGGTGGCGCCGCACGTCTGAGCGGGGTTGTAAGACGAGCCCCCGGCGCGAAGCGAGCTGCCGACATCGGTTCAGCCAAGCAATTTGGCGGCGGCCTCGGGAGCCTCCGGCATTTCGTCGGCATAATAGGTCTTGTTGACGACCTTCCAGCCGTCTTCGGTTTTCAGCAGGCTGAGATAGTCGACAAACCAAACGCCGAAAACATAGTCGGTTATTTTGAGTGCCGCCTGCGCCCCGGTCAGATCGAGGACCTCGAACTTGACATCGTGGGGATCGTCCTTGTCGGCCGGCGTCGGCATGAGGGTGACAAATTTACAGAAGTTGTCCCGCGTCAAACCGTAGAAGGATCGGCCCGCCATAACGCCCTGGAGCCTGGCCTCGGGGTGGAACGCCTTGCGGATCAGTTCCGGATCGCCCCGATACATGCCGTTGTAATAATTGTCGACGACGCTTTCGAACTGCTCGTTGGTACTCATGTGACGTCTCCCTTCTACAATATGGAATAGCCCGGCTGATCCGAAGCGGGATGCGCGGCCTTGAGGCGTTCGGCGGCGGCTTGGGCGGCTTCAGGCGAATCGTAGAGCCTGTCCTCGAGCAACATCAGCGGCTTTTCGCTGTCGGCGCAGAGCTGGCCGACGCACCACTCTTCCTCCGCCTTGGTGCACACCACGACATAGAAGCCCGGTATCGGGCCGTGCCGTCGATTGTTCAAGGTGAACAGCACCTTGGCGAGGTCGCTGAGCTTTTCACGGTCGAGTTCGCCCAAGAGCGCCTGCTCCAGCGCGCTCGCCGATTGCGCCCGGGTCGGCATCATGGCCTTGCCGGGCGGCGTCTTGGCAAGCGCCATCGGCGAGCTACGCGTTTTGTCCGACATGTCCTCTCATTCGCCTCTTATCGTTCGCTTGGCCGCCTTTCCTATGGCAGCGGGCCCTCCCGCAGGAAGCCTCGGATGACGTTCTCCATGAGGCGCGAGACATTGTTGTCGTAATTGTCGTGCGACAGGCTGCCGCACCAGGCGAGCGAGCCGGGAGCGAACACCGCGCCGCCGTTGGGCGTCTTGTAGTAGATCATGTCGGCCCGGATCATCGGGTTCTCGTCGCCGCCGCCATAGTAGCCGCGCACGCTGAAATGAATCTCCTCGTTGACTTGCAGCATGAGATCGGTGTGGCCCTCGGAGTGCGCCAGCAGATAGGCATTGTGCGGCGTGCCGAATTCGAGATCGTAGCGGTCGAGCTCGAGCCCGGCGGCGCCGCCGCCGACGAGGCCAAAATCGCCGATAATCTCTTCATCGCCGATACCTTCGAACATCCATTCGCATTCGGGGCGGAAACTATCGGTGTCGCGCCGGTAATAGGACGAGACGTCGAAGCCGTAGGCGGTGAATGTAAGGCCGCACACTTTGCTCGGAATACGCCCGCGGGCGCGCCACATGCCGCCATACTTGCCGTCGAAGGCGTTGTTGTATTCGCCCGGATTCGCCGTCCAGGCGCGCGTCCCGGCCTCGCCCTTGCGCACTTCGATGATGTTGCTGTTGTCGGGATGGTATTCGGTGATCCAATAGAAGCCGTCGGCGCCGAGATAGAGCCAGCGCCCGCCCTGCTGCTGATAGGCCTCGTAGGCGTCGACCATCTTCTCCGAGGAATATTCCGGATGGCTGCCGGTCAGCACGACGGGATAGCGCTTGAGCAGATCGAGCCCTTCGCGGTCGAGTTCCTCGTCCGTGTGCACGTCAAAATCGATGCCCTTTTGCTCCAGCCAGTCGGTCAGATGCAGATCGCCGTTGAGCTGCCACAGCGAGGGCGACAGCCAGTGGCGATATTTGGGCCGCATGTTGAGGATTGGCCTGAGACGTGAGGAATAGCACACCCCGCTGCCGTCCGAATGCAGCGAATAGGTCGACAGGCCGTATTCGCGGTGTTCGTTGAGATAGAGATCGGAGGCCTGCATGATCGGCACCTTGCCGGCGAGCAGCTCGGCGACCACGGAATTGGTCGCCAGGTTGTCGTTGGAATAGGCCAGATAGCTTGAGGTCGGAATGATCAGGCCGACCTTGGCGGTCGCGGTGCCCTGCGGCGGGCGCACGAAGAAAGTGATGAAATCCTCCGTCTCGGCCGAGCTCTCGCCGCCGACGCGCAGCCGCGCCGCATAGGCGCCGCTCTTGGTGCCCTTGGGCACGGTGAAGCTGAAATCCACCTCCCAGCGCGCATCGTCGATGTCGTCGTCGTGAAAATGGATGGCGCCATATTCCTCGGGCGCATGATGATAGACGATCTCGTCGCCGGTCCAGTTGTAGCCGGTCATGCCGCGCGCCGGCAGATTGACGACGTGGCCGTGCAGCACGCTCGGCGAGACGTCGATAATTTGCGTCGAGGCGATGTTGTTGGTGATGTTGGCGTGGAAGTCCCAAGCCCCGACAACGCTCCGGCGGAGCGCCGCCGGGCAGGTCTTGAAGCCGCGCGCCAGCGCGTCGATCTCGCTCTTGTCGAGCGCCCGGGCGGCGAGGCGCGGGCGATCGATCTTGCCGTTGTAGACGTCCGCCTGCTGGGGCAGCTCGATCGGGCTGCGCGCTTCTTTGAAGTGGGCGCCGAAGATCGAGCGCCCGGACTTTGCAACCTCGGTGCGCGCCGCCATTACCAGGGGCGCATCGTTGGCGCCTGGTGCGACGGCCGAGCGGCCCTCGACAACGGATGCGGTCTCCTCGGCCGGGTGCAGCAACGCCATGCCCAGGCCGCCATTGGCCGAGGTCACGACGGGCTCCTGATAGAGCCGCACCTGGCCGCTCGCGGCATCGTAGGAGGCGGCGGCGAGATACCACACCTTGCGCAGCAGCGGGCTTCCGCTGGCGATCTTCTCGACCTTGCCGTTGCCGTCGCCGATCCACAACGCCAGGTTGGCGTTCTCGTCGATAAAGAGGCCGTAGCCCGCCGTCCCGACATATTTGCTCAAAACGCCTTGGACGCCCTTGTCGGGCGTGGTTGGAAAAATAAACGCCTGCAGGGTGAAGCTCTCGACGTTCATCCGGTGGTGGTGTGGCACCACCGCGTAGGAGCCGCCATGAATGATCTGATTGCGCCCGGCATATTCCTTGCTCACCGGCGTGTCGAGTTCTTCCACCTTGAAGCCCGGGCCGGCCGGATTGGTGTCTCCGTGAATCATGCGAACAATGTCGGCGCGATAGCTCTCGCCCTGCTCGGAATTGATGTAGAACCTGATCTCTTCGCCGGGGCATAACGCATAGCGATCGCTGTATCCAGTAATCCGCAACATGACTTACCTCCCTTTATGTTCCAGTTCAGCACCGGGTCATCCCCCGGCGCCGACTGGCTTGTCTCATAAGTCGTAGTGGCGTGGCGCGGCTTGACCGCGGCAAAGGCGCCTAGTCGAAGCCGTAGGCGGCCAAAAGATTGGCGACCCGGCGCACGAAAATTGCGTGTTCACACGCGTCCTCGCTCGGATAGGTCTCGTCGCGCAGTATTTCCACCGGCTGGCCGCGCACACCCGATACGATACCGATGCAATAGCCCTCGTGCGGATTTACGCACACCCGCACATATTTGCCGGGCATTGGCTGGCGCCGCAGCTTGTCGATCACCCGAATCAGGTCTTCGCTATGGCCGACAGCCGCCTTTCCCGCCTTGCCCGGCACGCCGATCGGATTGTTCTTGTGCTCCGCTACGAGCCGGGCTTTGGATTCCGGATCGGTGAGCAGCGGCAGGACGTAGGTTCGGGTGATGAAGTCGTCGGTTAGCGTGTGGCCGCGATTCTCTTGAATGCCGGTTTTCTCGGGAATGTTGGGTATCATAGCCGCCTCCCTCAAATTGGTATGCGATGTCCTCTCCCGTCGGCGCGTCACGTCCGCGCTGTCGCACTATATCATGACCGAAATCATCTTTTCATCAGTCGCGTAGTGTCAGCATGACCTTTTGCCGGTAATTGTCGCCGATAACGGCGAGAATAAGCAATAACCCGATCACCACCATTTGCAAGTAAGAATTGATGCGTAATAAATTCATGCCGTTTTGCACCAAAATAATAAATATCGCGCCCAGCACCACGTTGGGCAACCGCCCGGTACCGCCAAATAGGCTGACGCCGCCGATCACACAGGCCGAAATCGACAGCAGCGGGTAGTTGGCGCCGATGTTCGATTCGCCGCTTTCCAGCCGCGCCGTCAGCATTAACGCGGCGAAGGTCGTGATCGCCGCGCACACCACATATGCCAGGAACAGGTAGAGCCGGGTGTTGATGCCCGAAAGCTGGGACGCTTTCAGATTGCCGCCGAGCGCATAGAGGTAGCGTCCCATCCGGCTCCAATTGATAAATATGTACATCAGGATGATGAAGGCGATGGTCAACCAGATCGGAACGGGGACCGAAATGAACTTGCCGTAACCGAAGACTTCGGCGAAATCGCTCGGCATACCGTAGATCGGCGTCCCACCGGTGATGGTCAAGGCGACACCGAAGACGATCGACGACATGGCAAGCGTCATCATGAAGGGCGGCACGCGAAAGATTGCGACACCGATGCCATTACCGACGCCGACCAGCGTGCCGGCGCCCATGCCGGCGGCGCATCCCAGAGCGATCGCGCCCCAGCCCGCGCCTTCGCCCGACCACACGCCGACCATCACCATCGACGAGATCACCGAGGTGATGGCGAACATGACACCGACCGAGAGGTCCAGCCCGGCGGTCAGAAGAACGACCATCTGCGCCATCGAAACCATGGTCAGATAAGTCGCCTGGCGCAGCATGGTAAGGATATTTCTGCCCGACAGGAAATTGTCGGTGGAAAGCCAGAACACCAGGATCGCCAGGATCAGAAACCACGGAAGCACGCCCCCCCTGACGAAAACGACAGCCGCCCTCTGCTCGATTTTTGCAAGCAGGCTTTCTTGCGATTGGTGGCTGGCGTCGGTCATAAGGGCTCTCCCGATTTTTCGTGTTGGATGCGTTCCGTAATCTCGTCGCCCTTTTCGAAGAAGTGATTCAATACAGAGGCTTCGTTAATTTCCGATTTGTCGAGTTCGGCACGAATGTCGCCGCGGTACATGACATATGTGCGGTGGGTGAGGTGCAGGATCTCGGGCAGATCCGAGGAAATCAGCAATATCCCCGCCCCCGCTTCGCACAGATCCCGAATAAACTCGTAAATCGAGACGCGCGCGCCGACATCCACGCCGACGGTTGGTTCATCGAAGACGAAGAGCTTGACATCCCTGACCAGGCACTTGCCGACCATGACCTTTTGTTGATTGCCGCCCGAGAAATGTTCGAGGTCGCGCTCGATGTTGGGCGGAATCAGGTCGAGCCGGTCGGCGACCTTCTTGGCCTCGGCGCGCTCGCTCCTTTTCTTGAGAAACAGCTTGTTTGAGAAAGCCGGCAGTCCAAGCGACGCGAGCGAGAGATTCTCGCGCACGTTCTGCAACATCACCAGGCCCTCGGCGCGCCGGTTGGAAGGAAGGTAATACAAACCGCGATCCAACATCCGCCGGGGGCCGAGCCTGTTGACGCGGGACGCACGGTCAAACACAACGTCGCCGTCATAGGTGATCTTGCCGCCGACAATATGTTCAAGCCCGAAACAGGCGCGCCCGATGCTCGATTTTCCCGAGCCTACCAGGCCCGCGAGGCCCACCACTTCGCCCCGGCGCACATGGATCGAGGCATTGTGAACCGCATTGTCGCCGGTGATGTTGAGGTTTTCGATATTCAACAACTCGTCACCGGCGTGCTTCTTTATCGCCGGAAAAATCTGATCGATGACGCGTCCGGTCATCAATTCGACGAGCTTTTGATCGCTCGCCTCCGCCACCGGAATCGTGTCGATGAACTTGCCGTCGCGCAGCACCGTGATGCGATCGCCGATGCGCTTGATCTCGTTCATTCGGTGGGTGATATAGATGATCCCGATGCCTTCCGTCTTCAATTGTTCGATCAATTGAAACAGCCGCTCCGTTTCGCGCTCGGTGAGCGAGGCGGTCGGCTCGTCGAAGATCATGATGGCCGGCTTGGTGCGGAACGCCTTGGCAATTTCGACCATTTGCTGTTCGGCGCGCGAAAGGTAGAGGACGATCTTGCTGGGTTTTAACGGGAAGCCCAGGCGGTCAAGGGTCTCTCTGGCTTGCTTGCGCAATGTCGCCTTGCGCAGCATCGGGCCGCGCGTCAGTTCGGAGCCGAGAAACAAATTGTCTTCGACGCTCAACTCCGGCACCAGCGAGAATTCCTGAAAGACCGCGCTCATGCCCAGCCCGCGCGCATGCTGTACGGAGTGAATCGAAACCGGCTCTCCCTTGAAGTGAATGGTTCCCGAGGTCTGCCGGTAAACCCCGGCGATTATTTGAATCATGGTCGATTTGCCGGCGCCGTTCTCGCCGAACAGCACATGGACTTCGCCGGCGCGGACGTCCATGGTCACCCGGTCGAGCGCCAGCGTCCCCGGAAATTGCTTGGAGATGTTTTCCATTTTCAGGATAACGTCCCCGGAGCTTGGATGCTCCGGGGACGCAGTCCCGTTAACGACTGACGCTTGCGGCACCTAATTTATACCCTCGTCAGTCTTATTATCTTATCTAAGTCGCTGTCTCGTCGGCCCTTAATCAACGGTGAATGAGGGTGTCCAACCCTTGGGCGCCAACGTGGTGCTGGTGTCGAATTCCCCGATGTTCTCGGGCGTTACGTTGAACATCACCGGCTGCACATGCTCGATCGTGCGGCCGGTATCGTTGTACTCGGGGCGTCCGCCCGTTGCCGGGCCCTTGCCCTCGAGCGCCCGAACCGCTTGGTCAATGGAGATGCGCGTCTGAAGGATCATTTGATCGGTCGGCGCCATTGCCACGGATCCGCGGCCGATGAACATGTGCATGCCCGGAGTGTAATAATAGGATACCAGCTTGATTTGATCCGTCAGTTCGAGTTCTCGCACGGTCGCGATGGCGGCCTCGATCGCCGGAGCAACGCCGACGATATAGTTGAGGTCTACCGTGTCTCCGACAGTCTGGGATTGGATCACGTCCTCGACCAGTTTGAGCTGGACCGACTTGCCGGTATCGCCCCATTTGGTTTGAACGATCTCGACATCGCTGCCCTTGACGGCATCGTTGCAGCCATCGTTGCCGCCAACCGACCAACCAGCTCCCGGAGGTCCGGGGAACCAGGCGATCTTCACTTTGCCGCTGCCGGCGGGATGCTTGTCGGCCACCCACTTGCAGGAGCCATAGCCCATCGAGTAGTAGCTCATCAAGGATTTCGCATCGACTTCGGTGTTGACGCCGTTGATCAGGTCGATGACCGGAATGCCTTTGGCGCGAATCTCGTCGATCTGCTTGGCATTGCCGTCACCGGAGATCGCCGATACCACGAGTGCGTCGGCGCCGTTGGCGATGCAGTCTTCGACTTGTGCAAGCTGCTTTTCGAGGTTCACATAGCCGGCGGCTTCCACCAGGGTGATTTTCTGACCCAGGCGTTTGCCTTCCTCGATGATCCCATACGCCGCCCCGACCCAATAGGAATCCTTTAGATGGGGGAACGAGACGCAGATATGATGTTTCGCGTCCGCCTTCATCAGCGGCACGTAATCGACGATCTCGAGACCGGCCGCCTGGGCGACGGCCCAGCAAGCGGTATCGCCGTCCGTGCAGGACGGGCTGTAAACCTGTACTTTTGCCGGCCACCAATTATCTTCCGCTTGGGCCGACGTCGTGTCTTGCGTCAGTATTCCAAATGCGATCGCCGCTCCGAAGGCAATCACACTCATTAGCTTTAATATTTTCATGAGAGTCTCCCTTTCTGCAGTCTAGCTTCGAAACACGGATGTTATTGTTTCTTTATCCAAATAATTACCGATTTTAGAATTCAACCAATATGTGACCGCTTTGTCGAGGCGTTATTCACATATTTTGATCGCGGTCGATTCCGGCAATTCCAGTCGATCGGCCGTACGACGACTGTAAAACGGCATTTACGCTATCTTTTAAGACCGGCCCTGAGCTTCGCGAATCAACCGCCTTAAGCGGTTTGGGCTGAGCGGCAATTCGTCAATCGTCACTCCGAGCGGGCGAAGCGCGTCTTCGATCGCGGCGGCGAGCGCCGGTGGTGCGCCCATGCGTCCGCCTTCACCGCCGCCCTTGATGCCATATTCGGTGAACGGCGAGGGCGTGACGACATGGCCGATCTTTATGTCGGAAGGCGATTCCATTATCGAAGGCACGAGATAGTCGGTGAACAGGCTGTTCTGCAGCTGGCCCGTTTCGTCGTAATGGTAGTGCTCCATGAGCGCGCTGCCGATGCCGTTCACCACGCCGCCTCGGACGTGGCCCTTCAGGGTCATTGGATTGACCATGGTGCCGCAATCATGCACCGCCGCGTAATTGAGGAAGGAAATCTTACCCGTCTCGATATCGACTTCGATGACCGGGATATGACACATGTGGCCCATGATGGGGTAAAAGATGCCGAGGTGCGAATTGTCCTTGGCCGGCAGCGTCGTGACCGGGTGGTCATAGACGTAGCTCGCGTCGAGGCCGCTCGTCAGGTCCATGTCCTCGGGCAGGTCGAGGCGGAAGTAATGCGCCGTGTTGGCGAGTTCGGCGATCGTCAGGCGCTTGTCCGGCGCGCCCTTCAGCGACACCGCGCCATCTCTGAACTCGAGGTCGGCGGTGTCCGCTTCCATCAGATGGCCGGCGATGCGCAGCAGCTTTTTCTTGAGCTGATGCGCCGCGCCGACCACGGCGCCCGCCACCATCACGGTGAAGCGGCTGCCGCCGGGCCCGGTGGAATTGAAGCCATGGTCCGAATCGGAATAGGTGACCTCGATATTCGACGGGTCGAGCGTCAATTGCTCGGCCAGGACCTGCACGGCGACGGTCTCGGGGCTGTTGCCCCAAAACGGCGAGTGCAGGGTCACGAAGGCCTTGCCGGTGGGGTCGATCTTGAGCGATACGGCATCCGGTGAACTGGTCCATTCGCCGCCGGGTTCGAGATTCCACATCCAAAACTCGGTGGTGCTGAAGACGCTGCGTTCCTGGCAGGTGGCGACGCCGATGCCGACATAGCGGCCCTCTTTGCGCATCTCCGCCTGTTTCGCGCGCCACGATTCATACTCTGACAATTCGAGGGCTTCGTCGAGCACCGCCTGATAGTTGCCGCTGTCATACATGTTGCCGGTCGGGATGAGATAGGGGAACTGATCCGGCGTAATGAAATTCTTGCGCCGGATATCGACCACATCCATACCGAGTTCCGCCGCCGCGCCGTCGACCAGGCGCTCAATGACGAAATTGGCGACTTCGGAGCCGAAGCCGCGATAGGCGCCCTGCTGGCATTTGTTGGTCAGCACCGCTTCGAGCGCGACTTCGACGCTGTTGATCTGGTACGGGCCGACACATTGCGAGAGGGCGTTGCCGTGCTGGCCGACGCCGAATTGAAAATAGGCGCCGTAATCGTCGATGATATGGGTTTTCAGGCTTAAGAGGGTGCCGTCGTCCTGGATCGCCAGCTTGGCATAATAGACCCGATCGGAGCCGTGCGCGTCGCAGCCGGTGGTGTTGTCGATGCGGTCTTCCATGAATTTGACCGGTCGGTCGGTGGCGCGCGCCAGCGTCGCGGCCAGCACGCAGGGTTTGTGGCTGAACAGCTTGGCGCCGAAGCTGCCGCCGGCGAGGGTGGGGATGATATTCAGCTTGTGGGCCGGAACGCCGAGCGAATCGGCGATCATCCAGCCGCAGTAATTATACATCGAGGTGTTGGCGTGGATGGTGAATTTGCCGGTTCCCGGATCGTAACTCGCCACCGCGCCGTGGGTTTCCATCGGCGTGCCGCCCGAGCGCGGCCAGCGGAAGCGGCGCTCGATCACCCGATCGGCCTTGGCGAAATCCTCCTCCACGGTACCGAACGTAAAGGTGCGCGCGAGCGCGACATTGGTATCGCCGCGATAGGGATGCAGCACGGCATCTCCGGTCGAGCTCAGCGCCGCTTCGAGATCGACCACCGCCGGCAGGGGCTCATACGCGACTTCGATCAGATCGCAGGCGTCCTCGGCGATGTAACGGGTTTCGGCGACCACGGCGGCAACGGCTTCGCCGACATGGCGAACCTTGTCCTGGGCGATGCAATGTTGATGCACCGGCGGGTTCGCCCAGCTCGGCAACGGGCCGGTATATTTCGCCGCATCCGCTCCGGTCATGACGCAAAGAACGCCGGGCAGCGCCTCGGCTTTGCTTTTGTCGATGCTCTTGATGACGGCATGGGCGTGCGGGCTTCTGAGAATGGCGGCATGGGCCATCTCGGGCAGATTGATGTCGTCGGCGAAGATACCGCGGCCGACCAGGAGTCTCGGGTCCTCGACCCGCTTCATGCTCTTGCCGATCCACTGGTATGATTCGCGCGGCTTCTCGGTCTGCCGGCTTGGCGGGATATAGGCGTCCAATGTCATCGCTCTGCTCCCCGCATTGTCTCGGCCGCCGCTTCGACCGCCTCGACGATGGTTTGATAGCCGGTGCAGCGGCACAGATTGCCGGCCAGAGCCTGGTGTATTTCTTCGCTGCTGGCGTCCGGATTTTCGCGCAACAGCTCAAGCGCGGACATCAACATTCCGGGTGTGCAAAAGCCGCATTGCAGGCCGTGTTTTTCCCAGAATGCCGCTTGCAGCGGATGCATGTTTTCGACGCTGCCGAGCCCTTCGATGGTGGTGATCTCGGCGCCGTCGGCCATGACGGCGAAGGTCAGGCACGAGCGCGCGGTTTGCCCGTTCATGAGAATCGTGCAGGAGCCGCAGACACCATGCTCGCATGCCAAATGGGTTCCGGTGAGCCTAAGATCCTCGCGCAGAAAATCGCTCAGCAGCCGGCGCGGCTCGACTTCGCGTTCATGGCGCCGGCCGTTCACGGTGAGCGCAATTTTTACACTGTCCATCGCCTCAGCCTCCTTTTCCGCAGCGCCCATGGGCTTCGCCAAGCGCCCGCCTGGTGAGGGTGAATACGAGATCGCGGCGAAATTCCGAATCGGCATGGAAATCGGACGGCGGGTCGACCGCGTCCCGGGCCGCCGCCGCCGCCGCTGCCAGGCCGGCCTCGTCGACCACCGCTCCCTTGATCGCCGTTTCGGCGGCGCCGAGGCGCTCGGCGCGCTCGCCGACGCCGACGGCAACAACGCGTGCATCCGAGCAGGTGCCATTCGGGCAATCAAGCGTGGCGGCGACGCCGACCAGCGCGAAATCGCCCTTGCGCGTGCTCACCTCCTGAAAAGACCAGCCCTGATTCGCCGGCGCCTTGGGGATGCGGATTTCGGTCAACAATTCATTCTGTTCGGCGGCGGTCTCGTAGAGGCTGAGGAAAAAATCCTCGGCCGCGATGCGCCTCTCGCCGTCGAGGCTTGTGAGGACAAGCGTGGCGCCGCTGGCGATGGCGACGGCCGGATTCTCCGACGCCGGATCGGCATGGCAGAGATTGCCGCCGACGGTGCCCCGGTTGCGCACCGCCCGGTTGGCGATATGGCCGTAGGCCGCGGTCATGAGCGGACAATGTTCCGCAACCAATGGCGAGGTGGCGGCAGCGGTGTGGCGCGTCAGGGCGCCGATCGCCAGTTCATCGCCTTCGGCCCGAATATAATCGAGCTCCGACAGCCGATTGATATCGATCAGACAGCCCGGCTTGAGCAGGCGCAGATTCATCATCGCGATGAGGCTCTGCCCGCCCGCCAGCACACGCGCTTCGGGTTGCTCGGCCAGGGCCGACAAGGCGCCCTCGACGCTGTCGGCGCGGACATAATCAAATGGTGCCGGTTTCACCGCTCCCGCCTCCCATTTTGTTATCGTTGTCGCCAGCTTACGTCGTAAGGCTGGTTTGGAACACAGCTTATCCTCTGTGCCGGCACAGTCAACAAACACGGTGCGCGCACCGGCCAGGGCCCTGCTACGCACGCTGCTGGGGCGCTGCCCTCGCTCGCCTGTTGACCAGGAACAGGCCGGCGAACATGAGCGCCAGAGCGGCCCATATCCATACGCTGTGCCGCTCGTGCAAAATCAGGACGGCCCAGCCGATGCCCGCCAGGGGCGAAATATAATTGTAGCTGGCGAAGAAGACCGGGCCGGCGAGATGGATGATCTCGAACAGCAGATACCAGAAAATGACGTTTACGACGGTGACTCCGATCAGGGCCAAGGCGCCGTCGTTCAGGCCGGCATCGAAAAACCACCAGCTATCCGTCGCCGCCATGAGCAAGAGGAGGATTGTCGATGCGCCGAGCAGAAGCCCGGCGGCGAGGGGAATGGAATTCGACTGGGGCGGGCGCATGATTGCCACCAGCGTATTGGCGAAGCCGTAACAGAGCGGCGCGATCAGGGCGATAAGCACCCAGCCGACCATGCCGGGATCGGGCAGGCTGGCTTTTGGCAGGACGACCAGAAGGACGCCCGCGAGACCGATGCAAAGCCCGGCGAAACGCAGCATGCTGTAGCGGTCGATGCGAAACGCCATGGCAAAGCCGAAGGTCAGTGCCGGTACCAGGGCCTGGCCCAGGCTGACGACGCCGGCGGGCAAGCGGTCGGCGACATAATTGAGCGCCAGAAAGGGCAGAACGAACTGGAACAGCGCGGAAGCGCCATAGAGCTTGAGATGCGACCAGCTCAGATTCATTCGGTTGGCGGTGGCGAAGGAGAGGATCAATAGAATGAGCCCGGCGCCGAGGCTCTGCCAAAACACATAGGCGATAACGGGAATGCCGGAGGTGATGGCGATTTTGTTGAACGAGAAGCTGAGGCCCCAGGTGATGCCGCAGGCGAACAGCATGGCGGTGGGCAGCAGCGGCAGGCGCGCCATGCCGGCGGTAAGATTGCGCCAATTCCCCATCTGCCGGCGATCCGAGACTAAGAGGCCGGCCCCGGCACGCCGAGGGAAAATCCCTGGACGTGAGCGGCGCGCGTGACGATGGTGAATTTCACATACCAGCCGCTGACAAGAGCCAATATGCCGGCGACGATGATCGCTATATCGGCCTCGGTCGTCATACTTACTTCGAGGACGATGAGGATCAGTGGAATGAGGCTTCCAACCATAAGAAAGGGGATCGCCGTTCGTTTGAGCACCGAAATCGTCGCCTCCGGTGCATTGGCGCGCGCGAGAGCGTGCAGATAGGACGCCGCCGCCACCGCGCGCACCACGATCAGTCCCAACAGTATATAGTCCAGCCACGGAATCGCTTCCTGCACGGCGGCCAGCAACAGCAACAACAATGCCGCTCCCTCGGTCAGTCCGGTGGCGAGGATCAGGGGAACGATGGCCGGCTGGCGCCAGGCCGGAATGCCCGTGCTCGCCTTGAGGACGCGCGCCTGACAATAGACGAAGAGCAAACCCATCACCCCCGCCACCGCGACGACGACCGGCAGGCTGAGCACGACGCCGGTGATGGCCAGGGCAAAGAAGGCGACGGCAACCCCAGACTCGCGCGTCATCCATGATGTGCGGGGGTGAAAAAACACGTGCAGGAAGCGCCATGGACGCCCGATTTCAGCCCACACCAGAAAGAGGCCCAATCCGACCAGCGCCATCGCCACGGCAGCGACGAGTGGATGCGGCACGTCGGGCAGCGAAGAAAACCCGGCGATCAGCAACAGGCTTCCACCGCTGCCGCCGAACATGAAGTTGCCCGCCGCGCGCCAGTCCCAATTGGCTTGAAGCACCTGGCCGGTGTTTGTCACACTGCTACTCCTCGACGGATTTCCTTCGCCACAGGTAATAGAAGCCGGGGTCGGTTCCGAGTTCTTCATGCATGCGGAAGTGCGGGCTGTTGTCGACGAGTGCCGAGACGTTGCTTTCGCGGTCTTCAATGTCGCCGAAGTGGAGGGCATTGGCGATGCATGAGTTGACGCAGGCGGGCGTCGCGTCGGGATCCACTCCGGGCGTCAGGTTTGCCTCCAGGCCGGCGTCGATCCGGTCCGAGCAGAAGGTGCATTTCTGCGCCACGCCGAGCCTTTTCTCATCCATCAGAATTTCTTCGCTCGGCATCGGTTTGCCGTCATAGGCAAAGCGGTTCCTGTCGGTCTTGTAGCGCGCCTGATAGGGGCAGGCGACGGCACAATAGCTGCAGCCGATGCAGAGGTCGTAATCGATGCTGATGATGCCGTCGTCTCGTTGGCGGGTGGCGGTGCTCGGACACACATGCATGCAGGGCGGGTCCGCGCAATGCTGACAGCCGACCGGCACGAACAGGCGCTCGACGTCCGGGAATTCTCCCGATTCCATATCGAGAACCCGGCGCCACTCGATCTCCGGCAGCGTCGCGTTGGTGTGCCGGCAGGCGACGGTGCAGGTCTGGCAGCCGATGCAGCGGTTGAGATCGGCGACCATGACGTAGCGCGTCATGGGCGCGCCTCGACCAGGCTGATCGCCACCTTTGTGGTCTCGTTGGTGGATCCCATTCCGTCGATCAGATCCATGTTCATCGGTATCAGGTCGTTCGGCCCCGGCCGCTTCAAGTCCTTGGCGAAGGGGGTCTTCCAATGCCCCCACTGGCCGATCATGAGCACCACGTCGGGCCGCACGCCGTGGCGCAGCCGGGCGGTGCCGCGCATCGCCCCGACCGCCGAGCGGACTTCGATCTCATCGCCGTCGCGAATGCCCAACTCGGCCGCTTTTATGCTGTTGACGAGGATGCCGTCCTGGCCGGCGAGGTTATTGCCGACCTCGGCCAGCAACTGAATGCTCGCGGTGGCGCCCCAGGCATGCTGCATGCTGCGCGTGGTGAGGAGCCAGAACGGATAATCCTTGGCGGCCGCCTGATAGTTTCGCTGCAACGCATCGTCCCAAAGCTTCTCGAGGTCTTTCCATTCGGGCATCGCTTCGTAATCGGCCAGTTGCCGGTCCCACCATTCAACGCCGGTCTCGTGCAGCCGGTTGGCCAGTTGTTTGCCGATGCGCAGGAATCGCTCCTGATAGGGAAGCTCGAAGCGCAGTCCGGTCTCCACCATTTTGGGAAACAGATACCATTTGAGCGTCGACATCGGCCTGAGGAGGTTTCCATTCTCCTTGAACCAGGACAGGCCGTGCACCTCTTCGCCGTCCGTTAGGCTGGCGGACGCGGCTTTGCAAACCCGGTCCCAGACCGCTTTCTCATCATGCTCTTCGGCGACATCGAGCGCGTGGTCATAGCCCTCCGCCTTGAGCGGAACGCCGCATGCGCCGGCGTTGATCGCGGCGTTATAGGCTTCGAGCAAACCGGTGCGGCGCGCCAGCTCGTTGCTGATCCAGCTGAAGTTCCTGGCCTCGCCCCTGGGCTCGACGATCGGTTGCCGCAGAACCCAGCCCTTCGAGCTCCACAGGCTTTCGAGCCAGCCGGTGCCGCCGAGCGGGATCAATTGGTAGCTTTCGAGATCCATCGCCTCGGGCAGAACGATGTCGGCAAAATGGTTGGTCTCATCCATCGTGTAGGAGAAGGTGACGGTGAACGGGAAGCGGGCAATCGACTCCCCGAGCTTGGTGAGTTCCGAGAACGAATTCATCGGGTTGCAGCGATAGAGAAACCACACATCGGGAGGGTTCGGCCGCGGCCAGGTCTCGGCGGCGCGGCCCTGCAGCCGCATCCAACTGATGACCGTGCTGCCGATGTTATGGCTGTAGATGCCGTCTCCCGCCATCGGCGTCAGCGTGAGGTGCGCGTGCCGAGAATCCGACCTCGGATTCCACTCATTCTTCGTTGTCGGGTTGAACGGATAGAACATGAAACCGTCCTCGCCCGCTATCACGGTGTTCATCCGATCGTAGCCGTGCGCTCCCGACAGCAGAACGAGGCTGCCGATGATGCCGCCGGGAACTTCGAGCGCGCCGACGAGCGTTTGCAACACGGTGCGCGCCCAAATGCATTCATAGGCGCCCCAGCCATTGTTCACCGATTTTCCGAACACGATCGCCACCGGCCGGAAGGGCAATAGGTGGCCGTCGATCTCGACCGTCTCGCCGATCCTGGCGTGCGACAGGAACTCGTTGGCGATACGGCGTATCTTGTGCGCCGGGATGTCTGAAACGCCCGCCGCCCATTCGGGCGAGCGATCGGCGACATGTCGCCTGAGCGCCTCGAAGCCGGTCATCCCCGAGGCGCGCGCATGTGTCCACAGCTCGTGATCGGCGCCGATTTCGATCGCATCGATGACCTCGAAACATCCTTCGAGAGCAGGATCAGCCGCCGCTTGGTCATGCGGCACGGCTTGCCCGCCGGCCAAATCCCAGATCAGTGGTTTTCGGGTTTCGGGATCGCGCAGGTAGAAACCGTTCGGCCCGATCAGGTAGGGGCTCGCTGTGTGGTTTTTGAGAAAATCGACGTCGAGGTCGGTCAGCGGATGCTCATGCAGAAGCACATGCAGCATGGCGTAGAGCACCGCCGAATCGGTCTTGGCCTTTATGGGGAGCCACTCCGTCGCGGAGGCGCCGCTGACCGAGAGATGCGGCTCGAACTGAATTCGTTTGACCCCGCGCGCGCGGGCGTCGGCGTGCCGGCGCGCGGCAATGACGCCGCCCGCCGCACCGTCGGCGTTATAGCCGAAGCCGATGATGTATTCGCTGCGCGGCGTGTCCGGCAACACGGTGAAGCCGCGATGCCAAAGCTCACCGAATATATGCTCGGTGTGGTAGCATTTATTGGTCGTGCCCGAGCCGATCGAACGGTCGACATCGCCCCACGCCTGGATGAATGCCGGGAACGAGCCGATGTACCACATCGGAGACGCCGCCGAGCCGATCGTGAAGGCGAATCTGGGGTTGCCGTTTTCGTCCTTGAGGCCGCGCTTTCTGATGCCGTTGAGCTTGTCGGCGACGGTATCGAGGGCTTCTTGCCAACTGATCTCGACCCAGCCCGGCTCCTCGTTCATGCCTTTCTTCGGATTCGTCCGCTTTAAGGGCGTCAACACACGATGCGGATTGTAGAGCTTCTGCACCAGGCCATAGGCTTTGACGCACACCTTGCCGTCGGCGGGATGCACGCCATGAGCGGCGAAATCGGGTTCGATCCTGGTCGCCACGCCATCCAACGTCTCGACCGTCAGCAGGTCGGGGCCATTGCCGCACTGATTGCAGTAGGTCCTGATCTTGCGGCGTGTCGGCGTGCGGTTTTGCTCCACCTGATCGCCCCCTTCAATCCGCCTTATACCAAGGAGCGGGGGCGCTTAACCTGCCGCCGCCAATACCGACTTGACCATTTTACCATAGGAGCCGCAGCGGCATAGATTGCCGGACAGCGCCTGCCTCACTTCACCTTCGCTGGGCTTCGGGTTTTCGTCCAAAAGCCCCTTCGCGGCGATTATCGCCCCGGGGGTGCAGTAGCCGCACTGCATGCCATGATTGTCGACGAAAGCCTGCTGTATCGGATGCAGCTGCCAGCCGTCGGCGAGGCCCTCGATCGTCGTTATTTTCTTGTCCTCGGCCGAAGCGGTGAGGACCAGGCAGGAGGTGACCGGTTTGCCGTCGATGAGGACGGCACAGGCGCCGCAATCGCCTTCCTCGCAACCGGCTTTCACCCCGTTGTAGCCGAGCTGGTCGCGCAACACACCGAGCAGGGTGGTTTGCGGCTCAACCGAGACGCTGCAGTCATCTCCATTGACATTCAAATTGACCGTGAATTGCGCCATCATCATGACTTCCCTTGAGCTATCCGCAGCGCCTCGGTGAGGCCGCGTTCGACGAAAACGCCGATGATGTGCCGCTTATAGGCCTCCGAGCCGCGGTGATAATCCATCGGCGCCGCTTGCCGCACAGCGGCCGCGGCGGCCTCCTTGATCAGCGCGTCATCGATTTTCTTGCCTATCAAGACCGCTTCGGCCTGCTTCGATCTGAACGGCACCGGCGCCGCCGTGCCGAGCGCGATCCGCGCCTCCTGGCATTTGTTGTCAGGGCCCAGCGTGACCAGGATGGCGGCGTTGACCAAAGCCATATCGACATGCGTCCAGCCCATTTTGAGGAACGCGGCGCCGGTTCTCGGAGCCGGCGCCGGGAGGTTGAATTCAGTGATCATTTCGCCCTCACCCAATGCCGTCTCCTCGAAGCCGAGGAAAAACTCTTCGAGCGGCATAACCCGCTCCCCGCCATTGCCGGCCAATGTGACATCGGCGTCGAGCGCCAGCAGCGGCGGCGGAAAGTCGAGGACGGGGTGCGCCTTGCAGATATTGCCGCCGATCGTCGCCAGATGACTGATAAGCGCGTGTCCATGCGCCTTCGCCGCGTCCTTCAGGATCGTATAGGGGCCGCTCAGCAGGGGCGAGGCCCGCAGATCGGCAACCGTGGCCAGGGCGCCGATGGTGAGGCCGCCATCGCTTCGGATATATCCGAGGTCGAGGCGGGTTATGTCTATCAGCGCTTCGACGCCGTCTGGCCTGTCGACCAGCAAGTTCGTTCCGCCGGCGATTATCCTGCCGCGATCGCCATATTCGGCGACGGCGGCCAAGGCCTCATCCACCGTCCCCGGCCTGACATATTCAGCAACCGTGAAGGCGCCCGTCATCTCATCTTCTCCTTCCACCGCCCCGGCTCACAAATGTTAGATCTTGCCGAGCGCCCGCAATATCCTTTCGGGCGTCATCGGCGTTTCATTCATCCATACGCCTGTCGCGTTGTAGATCGCCATGGCGATGGCGCCGGGCGGGACGCATATCGGAACCTCGCCCAGACCCTTGGCGCCGAACGGGCTCACCGGGTCGGCATCCTCGACGAAGATCAATTCAGGGTCCGGCAGGTCGGCGCATCGCCAAATCTTGTAGTTCTCAAAGTTGGGATTCAAAATTTTTCCATCGTCGTCATAAACGAGCTCCTCGATCAGAGAGAAGCCGAGACCCTGATAATATCCACCGCTCAACTGGTTCTCGCAGACCTCGGGATTGATCAGCCGGCCGCTGTCCTGGGCCTCGACATATTTCACGATCTCGACCTGTCCGGTGTCGGTGTCGACCTCTAATTCGGTGAAATGGGCGGCCATGTGCTTGGCCACCGGGTCGATCGGGACATTGGTGACGGCGCTGCCGACGATGCAGGGCTGTTGTCCGACGTCCCACAGCTCGGGTGCGTGTCTGTCGGTGATGTCGGATATCGGAATTCTCTGCTCGGGATTGGCGGTGCTGAAGATCATGCCATCCTTGATGTCCAAATCTTCCGGCTTGGCCTGAAACACCTTGGCCGCCAATTCGAGGAGCTGGCGCTTGGCGTCGGCGGCGGCCGCCTTGGTCGCCGTTCCCGAGAGATGCGTCGAGGTGCTGGCGGTCGAGCCTTGACCCCATGGCGTCACGTCGGTATCGCCACAGCTTATGGAGACCCTGTCATAAGGCACGCCCAGTTCTTCGGCGGCTATCTGGCATTGCGTGGTATCGTTGCCATTGCCCTGGCGGCCGAGACTGACCAGCAGGTTCACCGAACCATCCGAGTTGATCTTCACCACCGCGCCGCACTGACCGCCGTAACGGATGCCGCATATATGCATGCCCGTGGCGACGCCCACCCCACGCCGGGTCGCGCCGTTGGTTTCCGTCGGCTGTCCCCAGCCCTTCCACTTGTCGCGCCAGTTGATGGCGTCGGCCCCTTTCTTCAGGCATTCATCGATTGCCGCGCTCGATATCGTGAACGCTTCCGGCATCGGAGTATCCGGAGCGAGAAGCGCATGCAGCGTTCGTTGCGTCCGGAGCGCATCACCGGTGCGAACGGCATTTTTCAACCTGATCTCGACCGGGTCCATTGCCAGTGCCGCCGCCGCCTTATTGATCAGCATCTCCATGCCGAAATTCATCGTCAGATCGCCGACGCCGCGCATGCAGCCCGACGTCACGAGATTGGTCGATATGCCGCGCATCTCGAATTTTGCGTTGTGGATTCTCGTCCACAGGTCGGGAATGCTCTGATAGACGTCGCGCTTGTCGCCGTAAGCGCCATTCTCGAAAACATCCTCGAGATGCACCGATGTGATGGTGCCGTCCCTGGCAACTCCCATCCTGCCGCTCGTCGTTTCGGCATGCCGTCTCTTGACGTCGGCAAACACTTCTTTCTGGGTCAGCATCATCTTCACCGGCCGCGCCGCTTTCCTGGCCAGTAGCACCGCCACCATTTCGATATTGTTGAACCACCACTTGCCGAGCGACGGCCCGGTCGGCAGCGCGATGATCCGCACCTTGCTCTTCGCCATGTCGAGAAGATTGGCCACCGCGTCGCGCAGCTCGCTCGGACACGTCGTGCCGGTCCACAGCGTCACCTTGTCCTGGGTCCAGTCGGCAATCGGCGCGTTTCGCCCCATCGTCGCCTGATCCTGGCTGTAGTTGCGGGTCTTGTTCTCGACGACAATGTCAGCTTCCGCGAAGCCTTTTTCACAGTTTCCCCATTCGACGACGGCCGGGTTTCTGACATTGCCGTCGGCGCGGATTTGCGGGGCGTCGGCAGCCATCGCATCCTCGGCTTCGAGGACATGCGGCAACACCTCATAATCCACTTCGATGAGGTCCAGTGCCTGCTCGGCCGTTCTCTCGTCGATTGCCGCCACGGCGGCGACTTCGTCGCCGACGAAACGCGCCGTGTCATCCATGACGCATCCGCGATAATTGAGCCAAAGACCGAACCATTCCCTCTCGGGCGTATCCTTATAAGTCAGAACCGCCTTGACTCCGGGAAGGGCTTCCGCCTTTCGGGCATCAATGCGCTTGATCCTCGCATGCGCATGGGGGCTTCTGAGAACCCGGCCGTAAAGCATTGCCGGGACGGCGAAATCGAGGGGAAACTGGAGATGCCCGGTGACCTTCTCATGGGCATCCTTTAGGGGCACGCTCTTATGAACTACGGAAAAATCCTGAGCCTCCATTTTGGCCGCTCCCTGTCTGGCGCCAGCTCGATGCGGGGCTATCGTGGTGAAACTGCCAGCTTGCGGCATTGATTCAAGTCAATCGGAGCAGCCGCCGTCAAGCGCCTTCCTTCATCGATTTGGCCGCCGCCTGGATCGACGTGACGACGAAATGGTAGCCGGTGCAGCGGCACAGGTTGCCGGCGATGCCGTGGCGGATCTCGTCTTCCGTGGGATCGGGGTTCTTATTCAGCAACTCGACCGCCGACAACACCATGCCGGGGGTGCAGTAGCCGCATTGCAGGCCCTGGTTCTCGACCATCGCCTCCTGCACCGGGTGCAGCGACACGGCGCTGGTACTCAGGCCCTCGACCGTCTGGACCGAGCGGCCGTCGGCGTCGGCGGCGAGCACCGAGCATGATTTCACCGTGCGCCCGTCGAGCATCACCGTGCAGGCGCCGCAGCTTCCGGTGCCGCAGCCGATATGCGTTCCGGTAAGCCGGAGATTTTCGCGCAGCATATCGGCCAGGACCATGCGCGTATCGACCTCGACGCTTTGGCTCTTGCCGTTGACCGTAACTTCGATTGATTTTTTCATTGTCTCTATCCTTTGCGCTCTGGCTAGCCGGCGTCGGCTGCATCGGTGGCGCTTTGCACCGCGCGGCGGGCGAACACGCGCGCCATCTCGCGGCGATAATTGGCGTCGCCGGCGAGGTCGCTGGCGGCCTCCGCGGCGGCATCGAAGGCGGCATCGCCGATCGCCGCCAACGCCGCATCGTCGAGGCCGTTGCCGAGATGGCCGCTGACATCGACCAGCACCGGCCCGGGAGCGACATTGCCGAGCCCCACCCGCGCCGCCTTTCGGCCGGGCTCGGTGATGGCGGCGGCGATGACGATGGCGAAGTTGCCCTCGACCCGCACCAGCCGTTGATAGGAGCAGCCGGTGCCGGCGGCGAGCTTGGGAATGGCGATCTCGGTGAGCATTTCGCCGGTTTCGATGGCCGTCGTCATGATTCCCTTGACGAAATCCTTCGCCTCGACGCTGCGCTCGCCGGCCTCGCTCTGAAGCCTGAGCCGGGCGCCGAGAGCGAGCATCGCAGGCAAATAATTGGCCGCCGGATCGGCATGCGCGATGCTGCCGCCGATGGTGCCCCGGTTGCGCACCTGAACGTCGCCGATCAATGAAGCGGCCTCGGCCAGGAGCGCCGCATGGGCGCCGATCAGCGGGTCGGCGGCGACGTCGGCATGGCGCGTCAGCGCGCCGATGCGAAGCTCATTGCCGTCTTCGCGCACATAATCGAGCTCGGCGATATGGTTGAGGCTGATGATCATGCCCGGCTGCACCAGCCCCAGCGTCGTCATCGGCATCAGGCTCATGCCGCCGGAAAGCAAAGTGGCGTCGTCGCCGTGGCGGGCGAGCAGCGCCAGCGCCTCGGGCAAGGCGCTCGGCGCCTCGAAATCGAACTCCTGGGAAATCATGTCCGTTTCTCCTCAGCTTCATGGATGGCGTTCCACACCGCGTTCGGCGATAGCGGCAGGTCGGTGAAGCGCAGATCGAGATGCGGCAGCGCATTCTCGATGGCGCTGCACAGCCCGCTCAAGGCGCCGGCGACGCCGGATTCGCCGACCCCCTTGGTGCCCAGCGGCGTGAACGGCGACAGCGTCTCCTGATGCTCGACCTCGAAGAACGGCACCTCCATCGCCGTCGGGCAGGTGTAATCCATGAAGGTGGTGGTGAGCAGCTGGCAGTCATCGTCATAGACCAGATGCTCATGCGCCGCGCCGCCGACGCCCTGCAGGAAGCCGCCATGCAGATTGGCCTCGGCGAGGAGCGGGTTGACCACCGTGCCGCTGTCATGCACGGCGCAATATTTGAGGATATCGAAATGCCCGGTCTCGGGATCGATCTCGATGATCATCGCCATCGACTGGTTGGGCCAGGACGGGTAGGCGCTGAAGCGCCCCTGGGTCTCGGGCTGATGGTAGACATTGCCGTGCTGGAAATAACGCGTCGATTCGAGGCCGGGCTCGACCTCGAGGGCGGCGACCCCGTGACAGTCGCGATAGACGGTCGAGGCGACGTCCTTGAACAGCACATAGCGCGCCGGCGCGCCCTTGGCGGAAAACTGGCCCTCCTCGACCTCGACCTCGTCGGCGCTGACCTCGAGCATCTTGGCCGCTACTTTAAGCATCTTGTCGCGAATGTCCTTGGCGGCGATCTGCACGGCCGAGCCGCCCATGATGACGCTGCGCGAGCTGTAATTGCCGAGCCCGTAGGGGCAGATGTCGGTGTCGCCCTGGATCACCTTGATCTGATCGAAGGGAACGCCGAGCGAGTCGGCGGCGATCTGGGCGATCGCCGTCTCATTGCCGTTGCCCGGCGAGGTAATCCCGGTCAACACGGTGACCTGGCCCGACGGATTGACCCTGACCGTGGCGCCGTCATAGCCGCCGAGCAGGGTCGAGCGCGGCATCGAGCAGCCCTCCGGCGTCAGCTCCTGGCCAATGCCGAGGCCGATATAGCGGCCCTCGCGCCGCGCCTCTTCCTGGCGTGCGGGGAAGCCCTCATAATCGATCATCTCGAGCACGCGCTTCAGCGTCCCCGGATAGTTGCCGCTGTCGAGATTGGCGCCGGACACCTGCGTATAGGGGAATTCGTCCGGCGGGATGAAGTTCTTCAGCCGCACCTCGGCGCGGTCGCGCCCGGTCTTGGCCGCGACATCGTCGAGCACGCGGTCCATCAGATAGGAGGCGGTCTCCTTGCCGTAGCCGCGATAGGCGTTCCACGGACATTTATTGGTGACGACGGAGAATAGCTTCACGTTGGCGTTCTCGATCTTGTAGCAGCCGGGAATCGAGTAGGCGCAGACGAACGACATGCCCCAGCCGCAGAGCGCCGACGGCGCCCCGACATCGGCCACCACCTTGGCTCTGAAGCCGGTGATGCGGCCGTCTTTCGTGAACGCCACATCGTAGGAAAGGCGCATTTCGCGGGCATGCCCGCCGACCAGAAGATCCTCGGTGCGCTCCGAGACGAACTTGACCGGGCGTTCGAGGCTGCGCGCCAGATAGGCGACCAACGGCTCTTCCTGGAAGGTCGGGGTTTTAAGACCGAAGCCGCCGCCGACATGCGGCTGGATGACGCGGATCGAGCTTTCCTCGATGCCCAGCGTTTCCGCCAGGAAGACGCGCACGGGGTGCGGGTTCTGCGTCGACGCCCAATAGGTAAGCTGCTCCGTATAGGGATCGTATTCCGCCATATAGGCGCGCGGCTCGAGCGCGGCACCTGTATAGCGATGCTGGTAGACCTCGTCGCTGCTCGTCATCTCGGCGTCGGCGAAGGCCTTGTCGGGATCGCCCTTGACGAAATCGCGGGTGATCAGAATATTGTCGCCCCAATCGGGCTCGACCAGGGGCGAGCCCGGCTCAAGGGCCGCTTTGGTGTTGCTGACGATGGGCGTCGTCTCATATTCGACCGCCACCAGATCGGCGGCCTTGCGCGCGGTGTATTTGTCTTCGGCGACGACCGCGGCGACCGCCTCGCCGACATAGCGCACGCGTTCCGGACAGAGGGCGTAGGAGACCACGCCCTTGGCGCCCATCGCCTCGGTGTCATAGGCCTCGAAAATCGGATTCATGTTGGCCTTGATTTCCTGCCCGGTGACGACCTTGACGACGCCGGGAATGGCCTCGGCGGCGGCGCTGTCGATGCTGACAATTCGCGCCGAGGCGTGCGGGCTGCGCACCACCGCCATATGCGTCATGTCGTGGCGCTGGATATCCGAAACAAATACGCCCTTGCCGGCGGCCAATTGACGGTTGGTCAGCGAGGTCTGCGCCCGTCCGATATGTTTCATTGTCCCTCTACCTCCATTGCTTTCGTTTCTTTATATCCGCGCCAGATCGCGGCATAGCAGGTGCAGCGAGCCGATATCATGCGCCGGCAAAAAATGATCGACATGCGGCAGCGCCGCGCGCATGCCCTTGGCGATCGGTGCATAGCCGTCGGAGCCGAACAGCGGATTGACCCACACCACCGTGCGTACGCGCCGGCGCAGCGCCCGCATCTCGCTCTCGATGCGCGCCGCATCGCCCTGATCATAGCCGTCGCTGAGAATGATTGCGACCGTCGAGGATGGCGCGCCCTGGCCGAGGATGTCGCGATTGAGAATGGCGAGCGCGCCGCCGATATCGGTGCCGCCCGACCAGTGCCGCGCGCGGCGGGAGATCTCGCTGAGCGTACGCCGCACCGAATGCTGGCGCAGCACGGCGCTGATCTCGGTCGCCTCGGTGCTGAACACCACCGTGCGCGAATTGGCCAGGCTCTTTTGCAGCCCGAACATGAACTCGAGCAGGAACGGGTTGTAGCTGTCCATCGAGCCGCTGACGTCGCAGAACAGCACCAGGCGCGTCTTGCGCACGCGGCGCCGGGTGCGGCTGAGCTCGACGAGATCCATGCCGTGGCGCAGATTGCGGCGCAGCGAGCGCCTGAGATCGACGCGCCGGCCGCGCCGCGCGGGGCGCAACCGCCGGCTCGGCCGCGTCGCCAGGCGGCGCGTAAGCTCGCGCAACAGCGCCTCGATATCCGGCCGCGCCTCGCGCCAGCGCGCCGCCAGGTCGAGCTCGCGCGTCACCCCGTCGGAACTCCATTGCATGGGGTCGCCGCGCAGGTCGGGCGGCATTTCCGGATGTTCGCGGTTGCGGTCGTCGGGGCGCGGCTCGAGCTCGATCTCGGTCGGCTGCTGCTCGATCTCCGACGCGCCCAGCCAGAAAGCGTTGAACAGTTGGTCGAAGCGCTCCTCCTCGTCGCGGCTGGCGGCGATGTTGAGACGCAGCGCGAGGCGCATCGCGTCGGGCTCGATCAGATCGATATGGCGCAGCGAGCGAACGGCGTCGATCATGCGGCCGGAGGTGACGTTGAAGCCGCCGGCGCGGAGCACGGCGCGGAACCCGAGCAGGCGGCTGAACAAAGCCTCGCTCGCGGCCTTGATATCCGGCGCGCTCGATTCGAGGGTCAGGCGGGCGGCTGTCATGTCATTTCAAATCTGCTCGGCGACGCCTTCGTCACCGACTTCTCCGGCGAGTACCTTGTCGGCGCCGATGGCGCCGAGGCGCTCGATATCGTCATGATATTTGAGCACGCAACCGGCGGTGTCGCGCAGCAGATCGGGTTCGAGCGCGCGCGCATCGAGGCGCAGCAGCGCGCGCGCCCAATCCAGCGTCTCGGCGACGCCCGGGCGCTTGTAGAAATCGACCTGGCGCAGGGTCCGCATGACGGCGCAGATCTGCTCGGCCAGTCCCGCTTCGATGTCCGGCACATGGCGGAGGACGATCTCGCGCTCCTTCTCCGGCGTCGGATAATCGATCCAGAGATAGAGGCAACGCCGCTTGAGCGCGTCGTTGAGCTCGCGCGTGCGGTTCGAGGTCAGCACGACGAGCGGGCGCTGCACCGCCGTCAGCGTTCCGATCTCGGGCACCGTCACCTGGAAGTCCGACAAAATCTCGAGCAGAAAGGCCTCGAACTCCTCGTCGGCGCGGTCGATCTCGTCGATCAGCAGCACCGCCGGGCGCGGCCCGGGGTGGCGGATGGCCTGGAGCAGCGGCCGGCTGAGCAGAAACTCGTCGCTGAAGATCGATGTCTGAAGCGCGCTTTTCAGCGCCGCGTCCTGCTCGGCCATGCGGATCTGCAGGATCTGGCGCGAATAGTTCCACTCATAGATCGTCGTGCCGGCGTCGAGCCCTTCATAGCATTGCAGGCGGATCAGCGGCGTGTCGAGAGCGCCGGCCAGCACCTTGGCGACATCGGTCTTGCCGACCCCGGCCTCGCCTTCGAGAAGGATCGGCTTTTCCAGCTCGGCGCCGAGCATGACGGTCAGCGCCAGCGCCCGGTCGGCGATATAGTTATGTTCGGCGAACGCCGCGCGCACGCTCTCGGTGGTTTTGAAGATCGCCCGGCCGCTGTCGGCCATCGTCTCTGTCTCAGGCGATCGCCGGGAGCACCTGCTCGCCCCACAGCCTGATCGATTTCATGACCTTGTCCTGCGATATGCCCGGGTATTTCATGCGCATCACGACGTTGGTGCAGCCAAGCTCCTCCTTGACCTTGAGAGCCTGGCGGATACAGGTTTCCGGGCTGCCGATGAGGAAGCGCTGGCGCACCAGATCAAGGGCGTTTGGCGTATCCGGCTTGACCGGCCGGCCGTCCTCGTCCAGGAGATGGCCCCATTCGAGATATTCCTTATAGATAAAGAGCACGCCTTCCCTGGCCTCCTCCCAGGCCTGCTCGTCCGTGTCGGCGACATAGGCCTCGCGGAAGATCGGAAAATCGAAGCCGCTGGTCGGCTTGCCGAGTTCGGCCAGGGTCTCCTTGTAGGCGGCGAGGCGCAGCTTGAGCACCGAGAACGGCGTTATCGGATCGGCGAACCAGGCATCGGAATTGCGCGCCGCCTGGCGCACCGCGCCTTCCGCCTTGGAGGCCAGCCAGATCGGCGGATGGGGTTTCTGTAACGGCAGCGGGCGCTGGGTAACATTGTTATATTTGAAATGCTTGCCGTCGAAATTGGTCACTTCCTCGGTCCACAGCGCGCGGATCGCCCGGATGCCCTCGTTCAGCCGCGAGGCGCGCTCGTCGAGCGAAATCCCGAACGCGTCGAACTCCTCCTGCCGGTAGCCATAGCCGAGGCCGAGGATGAAGCGGCCGTTCGAAACGATGTCCAGCATCGCCGTGTGCTCGGCGACGTGGAGCGGATCGTGAAGCGGCAGCAGCAGCACCCCGGTGCCGAGGCGAATCCGCGAGGTCTCCGTCGCCAGTGCGGCGCAGGTTATCAACGGCGCCGGGAAATAGCCGGTCTCGACGACGTGGTGCTCGGTGATCAGGGCGGCGTCGAAGCCCAGAGCCTCGGCCAATTGAATCTGCTCGACGGTCTCCCGGAAGGTGCGATGGGGATCGTTATACTCGAAGCCGTGCATTGAATAGACGAGGCTGGATTTCATCGCGTCACGCTCCTGTTCCGAGACCCGTCCGCAGCGCCGCCCGCGATATCCTCAACCGCCGGCAATACGATCGGAAAGCTCTCCCTTGAACCCCGGCGGTGCCCCCGCCTTTTAGGGCTATTGATTCCAGCCCCGCATCCGGGGCCCGTTTTTTAATATCCTATTGCAGCGGATCGAATCGATCCACAGCGAATCAATCCGTGCGCAGGCAACATGTCGCATCATAGATGAATGGTATACTGGTATACAATCTTAAAAGAGCCGGTTAAACTCGAAAGCCGATTCGCGATCAAGCGCAAACCACAGAGCAAAACAAAGCGTAAAACAAAGCGCAAAACAAAGGGCGAGGTGCTCGAGCATGACCGAAAAGTCTGGCAGCGATGCGATGCAGCAGACGGGGGAGGCGAATGAGCGCTTCCCAAGCCCGTTCAAGCTGCCGACGCCCGAAGGGGCCGAGGGCTGGGAAGAGCTTTATCCATATTATTATCTGTTCAGCGCCGAGCGGCAGGAGATGGAGGACGGCAAGTTCTGGTTCTTCGATGGCATGCACAACCCGGAGCCGCTCTATCCGTTCGATACCATCATGACCGAGAACTGGTGGGTGGCGGCGAGCCAGATGGCGAGCCGGGTGTGGCCCATACCGGTGGCCATGGGGATCGATCACCGCCTCGTCAACGGCTACATCTATATCAGCCCGAACGGCGTCACCGATCCCGAAAAAATCGCCGAGCGAAATGAGCATTTCACCCGCCGCGCCGGTCACTATTTCGAGAATTGGGACGAGATCTATGTCAATTGGGAGGAAAAGGCGAGGGACTGCATCGCACGCTTGAAAGAGATCGAGTTCCATCCGCTTCCGGAGCTCGACCCGGAGGAGAATGTCTTCAGCCATCGCGGCGTCTATTCCTCGCACGATCTGCTCAGCACATATAACCGGCTGATCGAGAACATGCTGGAGATGGGCTCCTACCATTTTGAGATGCTAAATCTCGGCTACGGCGCCTATCTGACCTTCCGCGAGTTCTGCCAGCAGGCGTTTCCCGGCGTAACCGACCGCACGCTGACGCAAATGGTATGCGGCGTCGATAACATGTTGATGCGGCCGGACGACGAGCTGCGCAAGCTGGCCGAACTGGCGGTCGAGTTGAAGCTCGCCGATATCGTCACCGGCCATGACGATCCGGACGCGATGCTGGCGGCCATGGCCAAGGCCGAAGGCGGTAGCAAATGGCTGGATGCCTTCGAGGCGGCGAAGGAGCCCTGGTTCCACTTCTCCACCGGCGTCGGCTATACCCATTCCGATCCGGTGTGGATCGACGATTTGCGCCTGCCGCTGATGGCGATGCGCGGCTATGTCGAGGCGCTCGGCCGCGGCGAGGATATCAGCCGCCCGCTTGAAAGCCTGCTCGAGAAGCGCCGCCAGGTGACGGAAGAATATCGCGGGTTGCTGCCGACGGACCAGGACCGCGAGGCTTTCGACGGCCTGCTGGCGCTCAACTGGAAGGTTTTTCCCTTTGTCGAGGATCACAATTTCTTCGTCGAGCATTGGCACCACACGACCTTCTGGTCGAAAGTGCGCGAGCTTGCCGATGTGTTCGTCGCCCACAACTTCATCGACGACCGCGAGGATTTATTCTACCTGCATCGTCACGAGGTCTATGACGCGCTTTACGATCTGATCATCGGCTGGGCCACCGGCAGCCAGTCGCGCGGCGAGATCTACTGGCGGCCGATCGTCAAGCGGCGGCGGCAAATCCGCGATGTGCTGGCCAAGTGGGTGCCGCCGCCGGCCCTGGGAACGCCGCCCTCGATCATTACCGAGCCGCTCACCATCATGCTGTGGGGCATCACCGCCGAGACCGTCGAGGAATGGCTCGGCGTCGATCCCGACGCCGCGGGCGACGCGCTGCGCGGCGTTCCCGCGGCGGGCGGAAAGGCGTCGGGGCGGGCGCGTATCGTCACCAATTACGAGGATCTGTTCGAGGTCGAGGATGGTGAAATCCTGGTCTGCCGGATCACCGCGCCGAGCTGGGCGCCGGTATTCTCGCGCATCGCCGCGGCGGTCTCCGACGTCGGCGGCATGATGGCGCACACGGCGATCATCTCGCGCGAATACGGGCTGCCCGCCGTCGTCGGCGTCGGTTTCGCCACGGCGACGATCAAGACCGGCGATGTCATCGAAGTCGACGGCAATGAGGGCATGGTGCGGGTGGTGGAGAGAGCCGCCGCATGACCGCGGATCCCTTCATCCTGTGGCTCGACCAGGATGGCGCGCCGGGCAACGCCCTGCTCGGCGGCAAGTTCGCCAATCTCGCCGAGATGATGGCCGCCGGCTTCGCCGTACCGGCGGGTTTCGGCGTCACCACCGCCGCCTATCGCCATTTCATGAGCCGTACGGGGCTGGAAACGGAGGCCGCGCGCGTGCGCCAGGCGGCGAAATCCACGGATTTGTCCAAGATTAAAGAGCTTACCGCCGATCTGGTGAAGGGCATCCAATCGGCGGCGCTGCCGGGCGACCTCGAAGAGGCGGTGCGAAGCAATTACGCCGCTCTGGAAGAGAAGACGGGCCGGGACGGCGTGCCGGTCGCGGTTCGCTCGAGCGGCGAATCGGAAGATCTCGCCGGGGCCAGCTTCGCCGGCCAATACGACACCTATCTCTGGATCTCCGGCACCGAAGCGGTGCTGCGCGACATGCGGGGCTGCTGGGCCAGCATGTTCGGCGAGGCCGTGCTTTCCTATCGCCATGAAGGGGCGGACGCTGCAACCGTGGCGGACGCCGCGATCTGCGTCGGCATCCAGCAGATGGTCGAGGCGCGCGCCGCCGGCGTGATGTTCACCCTCGACCCGCTCAACGGCGACCGCTCCAAGATCGTCATGGAGGGTTGTTGGGGCCTCGGCGAGGGCGTGGTCAAGGGCGACGTGACGCCGGACCGCTTCACCATCGACAAGGTCACCTTCGAAATCATCAAGAAGGATGCCGCCGCGCAGCCGGAGGAGTATCGCTTCGATCCTGCCACCGGCGCCGTCGCTCTGTTGCCGGTCGAGCCTGAGCGGCGCGACGCCGTCTGCATCACCGACGCGGAAGCGCTGGAACTGGCGAGGCTGGCCAAACATATCGAGGAACGGCGCGGCGGGGCGCAGGACATCGAATGGGCGGTCGACGAAAAGGGCGCCATATCGGTGCTCCAGGTTCGCCCCGAGACGGTGTGGAGCCAGCGCCAAAACAAGGGCCAGATGTCGAAGGCAAAATCGCCGATCGATCACGTGCTTCAGCGTCTTTCGGGTGTCCGCGTGGCGACGACGCCATCCTGGGAGGACAAGCCGTGAAGGCCGCCGATTTCATCTATCACCGTGCGACCGGGGTGGCGGAAGCGCTGCGCTATATGGAGGATTACGATGGCGAGGCGCGCCTGCTCGCCGGCGGGCAGAGCCTGATGCCGATGCTCAACATGCGCCTCTGGCGCCCGGCGGCGCTGATCGATATCAACGCGCTCTCGGAGCTCGCCGAAGTGACGGCGCAAGGCGAGGAGACGCATCTCGGCGCCCTGGTCCGCCACGCCACCCTGGAGACGTCGCCGCTGATCGCCGCCAGGCTGCCGCTGCTCGCCACCATGGTGCGCTTTATCGGCGATCACCAAATACGCAGGCGCGGGACCATCGGCGGCAGCCTGGTGCAGGGCGATCCGGCGAGCGAGATGCCGCTCGGCTGTCTCGTGCTCGGCGCCGAGATCAATGCCGTCGGCCCGGCCGGCGCGCGCATGATCGCCATCGAGGATTTTTACGACGGCGCCTATGCGACCGCGCTGGAGGCGGACGAGCTGCTGACCGAGATCCGCTTTGCGGTGCATCCGCCGCATTTCGCCTTCCACGAGCTGTGCCGCCGGCATAATGATTTCGCCGTGCTTTCGGTGGCCGCCACCGGGCATTTTTCCGCCGACGGTGGGTGGCACGGCCTTCGCATCGGTCTGGGCGGGGTCAATGACAGGCCGGTGCTGGCCGAGGCGAGCATGGCGCTCTTGGAAGGCAGCAGCCTGAGCGATGCCGATATCGCGGCGGCGGGCGAGGCCGCGCTCGGCGCCATCGACCCGCCCAGCGATATTCGCGGCTCGGCGGAATACCGCGCCCATCTCGTGCCGCGCTACATCGCCAAGGCGTTGCGCGACCTGCGCCTCTCGGCGCAAGGCTAAGGGCCTCGGCTGCGAGATGAAATTCCGCCAGGAGTTCCGCGTCGCCGAGAAAATCGGCAAAGTGTGGCTCTTTTTCGAGCAACCCCTGCAGGTGGCGAATTGCATCCCCGGCGTCGAGAAGGCCGAGCTGCTCGAGGATGATTGCCTTTCCGTGCGCACGACCCAGAAGCTGGGGCCGATGTCGGCCACCTTCGAGGCCAAGGTGCGCATCACCGAGCGCGTCCATGAGGAGCGCATCGAATTCACCTCGACCGGCAAGGCGGTACGCGGCGCGCTCGGCCATTTCCGGACGCAGAACTCGGTCACCCTGACGGCGGTCGGCGACGAGACCGATGTGGTGGTCGAAGGCGAGGCGGCGCTGGCCGGCGTGCTCGGCACGGTCGGAAACGCGATAATCACCAAGCAGGCGGCAAAGGTGACCGCCGAATTCGCAAGCAATCTGCAGCGCGCGCTGTCGGGCGCGGGGGCGACGGCCCCGGTCGAACAAAAAACCCAAAGAGCGGCCACTGCCAAGCGAGAACCCGCGGCCATGCCGGCCCAAGTTCCAGCACCGCCGCGAGGCGACCCATGGGCCAAGGCGGCGGCGTTTTTTGGCGCCGCCGCGGCCATCCTTGCCCTGATCATTTTGTTGCGGATGTAGGCCCGGGGATCGCGCATGAGTTCGAACGAACACAGCATAAGCCTTCGCGTAAACGGGCGGGAGGTGTCGGCCGAGGCGCCGGCGCGCATGCATGCGGCCGATTTCCTGCGCCACCGGTTGGGGCTGACCGGCACCCATGTCGGCTGCGAACAGGGCGTGTGCGGCATGTGCACCATCCTGCTCGACGGCGAGGCGGTCAAATCCTGCCTGCTTCTGGCGATGCAGTTGGAAGGCGCCGATGTGAGAACGGTCGAATCCCTGGCCGAGGACGATCGGCTGAGCGATTTGCAAGCCGCCTTCAAGAAGCGCCACGCGCTGCAATGCGGCTTCTGCACGCCGGGCTTCCTGATGCTGGCGACCGGCCTTAAATCCAGCGGGCGCAAATTCTCGCGCGATGAAATCCGCGGCGAGCTGAGCGGCGTTCTCTGCCGTTGCACCGGCTATGACGGCATCGTCCGGGCGGTCGAGGATTATCTCGGCGACGGCGAGGCCGTCGGATGAGCGCGGTGGCGGCGCAACGCAGCCTTATCGGCGCCTCGCTGCCGCGCAAGGAGGACGACCGGCTGCTGCGCGGTGACGGCTGCTTCACCGACGATGTGCAATCGGCGCATCAGCTCGAAATGGCGGTCGGCCGCTGCCCCTTCCCGCATGCCGAAATTCGCGGGCTCGACGTCTCCCCTGCCCTCGCCCTGGCGGGCGTCGAACATATCCTGACCGGCGCCGATGTGCGCGCCCTGAGCGCGCCGCTGACTGTCTTGCGGCCGGTGCCCGGCGCGCCGGAGCTGCCCTATTATGCGTTGGCCGGGGAGCGCGCGATCCATGAGGGGCAGCCGGTGGTGAGCGTGGTGGCGACCAGCCGCGCGCTCGCCGAGGACGCGCTCGAATTGATCGACATCGATTATGAGCCGCTGCCCCATGTCACCGATACGCTGCAAGCCCTGGCGGAAGATGCGCCGGTTCTTCATCCCGGCGTGCTGGACAGCAACCTCTTGGCACGTCACGAGGACCGCGCCGGCGTGCCCGAGGAACGCATGGCCGAGGCCGACATAGTCGTCGGGGAACGCTTCCGCATCAACCGCGTGACTGCGATGGCGATGGAGGGGCGCGGCGTCGTCGCCCGTTGGCGCCCCGGAGCGCGCCAGCTTTCGGTTTACGCCTCGACCCAGACGCCGCATCTGTTGCGCCATCAGCTCGCCGAATCGCTACGCCTCGACGAGGGCTGCATCCGCGTTGCCGCATCCGATGTTGGCGGCGGGTTCGGCCAGAAGCTGGGAATCTATCCGGAGGACCTGCTCGCCGCCCTGCACGCCATGGCGCTCGGCCGCCCGGTCAAGTGGATCGAGGACCGCCTCGAATATTTCCGCGCCAGCACACATGCGCGCGAGGCGGTGTTCGACTTTGCCATCGGTGCCCGGACCGACGGCGAGATCAGCGCCATCACCAACCGCTACACCACCGACCTCGGCGCCTGGAACTCCTCGTTCGGCTCGGCGCAGCTCTCCAGCGTCGTCTTCACCGGACCCTATAAGCTGGCCGACGCCGTGGCCGAGCGGCGCGTCGCCGTGACCAACAAGACGCCGATCGGCGCCTATCGGGGCTACGGCCAGCCGGAGGTCAATTTCGCCCGCGAGGTCCTGATCGACAGGCTGGCGCGCCGGCTTGGGCTCGATGCGCTCGAATTCCGCGAGCGCAACATGCTCAGGCCGGAGGATCTGCCGTGGAAAACCCCGAGCGGCGCCGTCTATGACAGCGGCGATTACGTGAAGACGCTGCGCATGGCCGGCGAAGCCGTCGGTTATGCCGCGCACCGCGCCGCGCCCCGGCGGGCCGACGGCGATGGCCGCCTGAAGGGGATCGGCTTTGCTTCTTTTGTCGAGCGCACCGGCTATGCCAGCGCCCGCTTCCTCGCCAACCGGGGCTCGATTTTCGGCGCCCATGAGAGCGTGACTTTGCGCGCCAACCGCTCCGGTGACATCGATCTCTACACCGGCGTCTCGACCTTCGGACAGGGCAGCGAGACCGCCTTTGCCCAGATCTGCGCCGAGATTTTGGCCGTCGATTACGAATCGATCCACGTCCATGCCGGCGACACCGCCTCGTCGCCCCTCAACACCGGCGCCTTCGCCTCGCGTACCCTGATCGCCGCCGCCGGGGCGATCCGCGAAGCCGCCGATGAGCTGCGCGGCAAGGCCTTGCGCATCGCCGCCTGGGTGCTTGAGACGGCGCCCGAGGCGCTGGAGGTGAGCGGCCAAGTGGTACGCTTGCGCGACGACCACTCGCGCAGCCTGGCGCTCAGCGATATCTTCACCCGCGCCATCATCGGCCAGGGCATTCCGCCAGAAGAGACGCCGGGCCTTGAAGCGAGCGCGCATTACGCGCCCGACGAAGCGGCTTTCTCCTTCGGCACGGCGGCGGCGGTGGTTGCGGCCGATCCCGAGAGCGGCGAGTTCAGCGTCGATCGCTTGGTGATGGTGCATGACTGCGGCACCGCGGTTAACCCGCTACTGGTCGAGGGTCAGGTGCTGGGCGGCCTGGTGCAGGGGCTGGGCGCGGCGCTCTCCGAGGACCTGATCTACGATCCCGATACCGGCCAGCTGGTGAGCGGCAGCATGCTCGACTATTTCATGCCGACGGCGGCGGATGTGCCGCCGATCGAACTGCTGCACAGCGAGATTCCCTCTCCGGTCACCAGTTTCGGCGAGCGCGGCGTCGGCGAGGTCGGCACCATCCCGCCGGCGGCTGCGCTGGCCAACGCGCTGTGCGATGCGCTGTCTGAGTTCGGCGTCGAACTCTCCCGACTGCCATTGACTCCGGAGAGCGTGTGGCGCGCTCTGAAGAACGCCAAGGGGGCGAATCCGTGATGGGTAGCGCCGCCGCCGGGCGCTATGCCAATGCGGGCCTTTCGCCGATCGAGGCGGATGCCGTCGAATGGCTGGACGGCTTCTATCAGCTCGAACATCTGCTATGCGCCCGGATGTGGGTGATGAAGCTGTGCCCGGAGGCCTCCGCCGAAGTCAAGCTGGCGACGCTGGTGCACGATGCCGAGCGGCATTTCCCCGGCGGCCCGACGAGCACGCCGAGCGACGGTTTTGACGACCCCGATTACCTTTTCGCCCATTCGATCCGCTCCGCCGACATCGTCGAGAAATGGTTGTGCGAGCGCTCGCCGGCGCCGGATGAAGGTTACATCCGGCGCGTCCGCCGGCTCGTCCTCAGGCATGAGATCGGCGGCAACTGGGAGGCCGATTTCGTGCAGGCGGCCGATTCCCTGTCCTTCCTCGAAACCTCGGATTGGCTCACCGTCGAGTGGGTGCGCAGCGGGCGTTACACAGTGGAACAGGCGAGAGAGAAGCTCGATTACAGCGTCGAGCGCATCCGCCCCTCGCTGGCGCTGACCGCCGCACTTCCGCTTTTCGAGAGCGCCCTGCAAGCGCTCGAATCCGCGCACGACACCGACATCGATGTGAAGTGCCAGCGCGAGATCGCGAGCAGCCGAAGCCTGTTGCTCGGCCTAGCCAGGGAGTAACCGTTCAATGCCCGGCCTGTTGGCGGATCTGATTAGCGGCCCGATGGCCGTGCGCACCAGCGAGGGCATCGCCCATGTCCTGCGCAAGGCGATCCTGGCCGGCATCCTCGGCCCCGGCCAGCAGTTGCGCGAGCGCCGCCTGGCCGAGGAGCTGCGGGTAAGCCGCACGCCGATACGCGAGGCGCTCTTCACCTTGAGCGGCGAGGGGCTGGTCGATCTTATCCCCAACCAATGCGCCCGCGTGAGCCGTGTCACGCAGAGCGACATCAAACAGATCTACGCGCTCAGGCGGCTGCTGGAATCGCATTCGGCGCGCCTCGCGGCCGAGAACGGCGACCGGATCAAGATCGACCGGGTGGCCGACGCCCTGGCGGCACAGCAGCGCCTGGGTAAAACCGGAACCGCGCAGGATCAGGCTCAGGCCGACCTCGCCTTCCACGAGGCCGTCGCCGTCGCCGCCGGCAGCCAGCTCCTGTTGACGGTGGAGCGCCAGGTTCTGGCGGTGACCATTACACACCGCTCGCGCTACAAATACCCGGCCACGCAGTTGAAGCGTGGCTGGCGACAGCATGGCGAGGTTTTGAAAGCGATTGAGGCCGGTGACGGCGGCAGCGCCGAAACGCTGATGGCGGCGCACATAGCTGAATCCAGTGAGATCGCCTTCAAGCATTTCGGCGCCGACCGACCGCACGGCCGCCGCGAATTTGTCGGCTCTCCAAAGCGCCCCGAGGTGCGTGGATAATCGACAGCGCACGCCGAGGCCGGTCACGCCGCGCCGCAAGAATTCGCCTTTCGCTGGCGCGTGGCGGGCACGGCTTCATATCGAACAAACTCAAATGAAAATGTCCGCTTCTAAAGCAGATTCAATTTAATCCGGTTCATACCCTGCTGCGGTGAAGTAATTTTGACATTGAGTGGGTGTGAAGTCGTCGATGGCTTCGGCGATGATCTGCCAGAGCTCGTCTTTGGTGCGCAGGGCGGCTTTTCGCAGGGCGGCCTTGAGCTTGGAGAAGGCCATCTCAATGGGGTTGAAGTCGGGCGAATAGGGCGGCAGATAC
>CAJXFT010000001.1 GCA_913053235.1 uncultured Alphaproteobacteria bacterium | reverse complement strand
CGCCGGGCGGGGGCATCCGCCCCCTTGGCTACCTCGTATTAACTCGGGCGCGCAGTCGCGCTTGCCGGAATGCTGGTCGCATTCCGGTTGGTGGTGCCGTTTTGATGAGTCTTTGTGGGTTCGCTCCAGCGCATGCGCGCTAAGCTTGCCCCATCTCCCCAGCCCTCTTCCCACAGGTTACGCTGTGGGGAAGAGGATTTTTATCGGTCGGTTTCGAGCATACGCAAAAGCGAATCGTCTTCGCTTTGAAAGCCGACGGCTTGCGGTTCGGGGGCGATCAGGCCGAGTTTGGCTGCCCAGTTCGTTGGAATATCGTCGTCCGTCTTGGCCTCGATCTCCGCGGCGCGGGCGAGCAGCGGGCCGACCTCATCGTAGCGGCCCCTGGCGCGCTTGTTCTCGGCCAGATTCCTGAGCGCCTGGGAGACGATGATATGATCGCGGCCGACGACCTGTTCGGCGATGGCGAGCACGGTTTCGAACAATTTCCCGGCTTGCGTGAATTTCCCCTGGGCGCCATAGATGAAGGCGAGATTGTCCAAATCGATGATCATGTTGGGAAGCGCGGCGCTCGGCTTGTTTCCCTCGCCGGGCGGCAGCGCGGCCTGTTTGATCTCGATAATGCGCACCAGAAGTTCCTCGGCCGCGCCATATTGCTCCAAATCCTGATGAATGGCGGCGAGATCGGCGAGCAGGGCGACGATGGCGGTACTTTGGCCACCGCAATGCTGCTCGGCAAACTTCAGCCCTATGCGCGCATAGGGCAAGGCGGCCCGGCTATCGCCGCCGGCATAAAGCTCGCCGGCCCGCCTGGCCACCGGCGATTCGGCGCAAGGATCGGCGAACGCCGGCCGCGGCCAAGCCAGCGCGGCGGCCAGCGTGGCGCCAAGCAATGGCGCTAAAATATATCGATATATCTGCCCGTTGCTTCGGTGTGACATTGTTGTCATCTCTCCCACGGCCATAATAGGGCACAATGGCATGGTGATTCAAACCTTTCGCCAAACGGTTGCATGCGGTATTAATTAAGCGCTTGAAAAAAAACAGATTGGGGGATGGCCATGGCCGATCTCGACGATATCAAGGACGGCAAGGATTGGGGACTCGGTACGCCGGCCAAAAACCAGCCCTTCTTTCTCAAAGGCTCGGAGGGCTTGGATTGGGGCATGAAGAGCCGCCTGACCAGGATTTTCAATCCGAGCAGCGGGCGCACGGTGATGCTGGCCTTCGATCACGGTTATTTTCAGGGCCCGACCACCGGTCTCGAGCGCATCGACCTCAGCATCGTGCCGCTGGCGCCCTATGCGGACGTGCTGATGTGCACCCGCGGCATCCTGCGCAGCTCCGTGCCGGCGGAAAGCGGCAAGCCGGTGGTGCTGCGCTGCAGCGGCGGAAATTCGATCCTCAGCGAGCTCTCCAACGAGCTGGTGGCGGTCGACATCGAGGACGCCATCCGCCTCGACGCCGCGGCGATGGCGGCGCAAATCTATATCGGCGCCGAATATGAGCATCAGTCGATCGGCAATCTCGTCAAGCTGATCGATTGCGGCAACCGCTACGGCATGCCGACGCTCGCGGTGACCGGCGTCGGCAAGGATATCGGCGTGCGCGATGCGCGCTATTTCGGCCTCGCCTCGCGCATCGCCGCCGAGCTTGGCGCGCATTACGTGAAAACCTACTTCGTCGAGCAAGGGTTCGAGCGCGTGACCGCCGGCTGCCCGGTGCCGATCGTCATCGCCGGCGGCAAGAAGCTGCCCGAGCTCGATGCCCTCGACATGGCCTATCGGGCGATCGACCAGGGCGCCAGCGGCGTCGATATGGGGCGCAACATCTTTCAGGCGGATTCGCCCGATGCCATGATCCAGGCCGTCGGCGCCGTGGTGCACGACAATATGAAGCCAGGGCCGGCACTCGAAATGTATGAGACATTGAAGAGCGAAACGCTACGCGTTGCGGAATAAGCCCCTCTTCCCAGAGGGGAAGAGGATTTTAATCGCGCCGGGCGGGCCCGCCGGCCTCAAACATGCCCGTAGGCGAGCATGGCGTCGGCTACTTTGACGAAGCCGGCGATATTGGAGCCCTTTAGGTAGTCGACATGGCCGCCCGATTCACTGCCATGTTCGACGCAGGCATCATGGATGTCCTTCATCATGTCCTCCAGCAGCTTGCGCAGATTCACGTCATCCCAGGCGATGCGGGCGCTGTTCTGGCTCATCTCCAGGCCCGACACGCCGACGCCGCCGGCATTCACCGCCTTGGCCGGGCCGAACATGATTTTGGCATCCTGGAAGGCATCGACCGCGGCCTGTTCGCACGGCATGTTGGCGCCTTCGGCGACCGCCTTGACGCCGTTTTTCAGCATCACCGCGGCTTCCTCGCCATTGACCTCGTTCTGAGTGGCGCAGGGCGCGGCGCAATCCGCTTCGACGCCCCACGGGCGCTGGCCTTCATGGAAGGTGATGTCGCTGAATTCATCCGCGGCTTCCGAAATGCGGCCGCGGCGCACGCCCTTGAGCTCCTTGACCCAGTCGATCTGTTGCTGGGAGAGGCCGCCCGCGGCGTGAATAAAGCCGCCTGAATCGGAAAGCGTGAGCGGCGCGCCGCCAAGCTGAAGAACTTTCTCGGCGGCGTGGGTGGCGACGTTGCCCGAGCCCGAAATCAGCACGCGCTTGCCGTCCATGCCGCCGCCGGCCTGCTCGAGCATGTTGCGCAAGAAGAACATGGCGCCGTAACCGGTCGCCTCGGTGCGCATTTTCGAGCCGCCGAATTCCAGCCCCTTGCCCGTCAGCACGCCGACGAAGCGGTTGGTGATGCGCTTATATTGGCCGAACATGTAACCGATCTCGCGCCCGCCGACGCCGATATCGCCGGCCGGCACGTCCGTGTCTTCGCCGATATGGCGGTACAGTTCGGTTATGAACGACTGACAGAAGCGCATGACTTCATTGTCCGACTTGCCCTTCGGATTGAAGTTGGCGCCGCCCTTGCCGCCGCCCATGGGCAGGCCGGTGAGGCTGTTCTTGAAGGTCTGTTCGTAGCCGAGAAATTTCAAAATGCTCAAATTGACGCTCGGATGAAAGCGGATTCCGCCCTTATAGGGGCCGATGGCGCTGTTGAACTGGATCCGATAACCCCGGTTGGTGCGCACATTGCCGTCATCGTCGGTCCACGGAACGCGAAACATGATCACCCGTTCCGGCTCGGCCATGCGTTCGAGGATTTGATTTTTATGATAGATCGGTTTGTCGGCGATGAACGGGAAAATCGTCGCGGCGGCCTCGTACACCGCTTGGTGAAACTCCGCTTCGCCCGGATTGCGCTTTTTCACGCCCTCCATGTAGCGCTCCAGATATTCCTGGGTTTTGGTGTCGCTCGCATGTGTTTTTGACATGTAGTTCCTCCCCAATTGGGCGATAATTCGCCGCAATATGCTCAATCGCAGCCGCCGGTGCATGCGAATGTCGAAGCGCGAAAATGGAACCGGCGTCCCTGCGCTCGCCGGTGCAAATCCACTCTGATATGCGTCGTCTCCAACTTACTACTGTTTATATAAGCCGCCGCCATGGAGGCGTCGAGGGATTTCAGTTAACGCCGCCAGTTTTTCCATATATGACAAAAAGTTAAAACATAGGTAATCGAACCGGCGTAGAGTCCGTTTATGGTTAACAAACAAACTGGTCGGGAATTGGCCGAGGTCAATAGCTCGCGTTCGCAAGAATCGGCGCGCGCGCGCGACCGTTTGGATTCCGTCGTGCGCATGTTGGGCGAAAACGTGCCTCCGGACGAGGCGGCGGGCGCCGGCGAATTCGCGCGCGCTTTTTATGCCGCGCTGCCGGCCGAATATCTGGCGGCAACCGAGCCGGATATCCTCTTCACCATGGCCATGTCGCAATGGCGCTTCATGCAGGAACGCGCGCACGGCGTGGCGAAATTGCGGGTCTACAACCCGGACCCGGAGATCGACGGTTGGCAATCGCCCTATACGGTGGTAGCGATGCTCAATGACGATATGCCGTTCATCGTCGATTCGACCGTCGCCTATTTGACCGGACAGCATCTCGCGGTTCATCGCCTGATTCACCCGGTGCTCGAGACCGAGCGCGACGGTGACGGCAATCTCACGGCCGTGCATGGCGCCGCCGGCAATGGCGGCGCGGGCAATGGCGGCGCGGCGCTCGAATCCTGCGTCCTCATCGAGGTCGACCGTTGCAGCGGCGAAAACGTCCTCCTCGAGCTCGAGCGCGGGTTGATCGAAATCCTCGAGGATGTGCGCGCCGTGGTCGACGACTGGAATCCCCTGATACGGCAACTGGCCAAGACCGTGGCTCTGTGCCAAGGCTCGCCGCCGCCCGGCGTGCCGGAAGACGAAATCAGCGAGGCGGCCGACTTCCTGGACTGGATGGCCAACAATCATTTTACTTTTCTTGGCTACCGCGAATACAGCATCGAAAATATTTCCGAAGGTGATTTCCGCTATCACGTCGTGGCCAATTCGGGATTGGGCGTATTGCGCGACCCCGAGGTGCGCCCGCTCGGCGCCTGGTCGGACAAGCTGCCGCCCGAGGCGTTTGATTTTTATGCCTCGCCCAATCTCCTGATCATCACCAAATCCGCCGAGCCCTCCAAGGTGCACCGCCAGGTGGCGATGGATTCGGTGGGTGTGAAAATTCATGACGCCGATGGCCGGGTGTGCGGCGAGCGGCGTTTTCTCGGCCTCTTCACCTCCGTCGCCTATAGCCGCAGCGTCACTGACATTCCGCTGCTGCGCCGCAAGGTCAACCATGTGATGGAGAAATCGAAATTCACCGCCGGCAGCCACAGCCTGAAGGCGCTGGAACATGTTCTGGAATCGCTGCCCAGGGACGAGCTGTTTCAGATTAGCGAGGACAACCTGCTGGCTCTCAGCCTCGGCGTGATCAACGCCGAGACCTTGCAGCAGACGCGCCTTTTCACCCGGCGCGATCCCTTCGAGCGCTTTGTATCCTGTCTCGTCTATCTCTCCCGCGAGAGCTACAACACCGATCTCAGGAAGCGCATCGAAGGAATCCTCGAAGCTGTATTCGACGGCGCTTCCCAGACTTACGCGGTGGAAGTCGGCGATTCGCCGCTGGCGCGGCTGCATTACATCATCGAAACCACGCCCGGCGAGATTCCCGACTATGACCCGGACGAAACCGAGGCGCGCATCGCCGAATCGACGCGTTCGTGGCGCGACCAACTGAACGCCGAGCTTGACGAACGCTTCGACGACGATCGCCAGCGCGCGCTTTTCAAATCTTTCCGCGATGCCTTTCCGGAGGCCTACAAGGAGGATTTCGCGGCGCGCACGGGGGCCGAGGATGTGGCCAAGATCGAGCAGGCGGTCGCCGGCGATACGATAGCCATGCATCTCTACCGCCGGCCCGAGGACGATGCGGCGGTGGTCAATTTCAAGATCTATCACGCCGGCGCGCCGATCCCGCTCTCGGACCTGTTGCCGAGTCTCGAGAATATGGGCCTGCGCGTGATCAGCGAGCGGCCCTATCGCATCCGCCTCGGCGGCACCGGAATCGGAGCCACCCTGCGCGCGCGCGGCCAATTGGAAGCCGTCTGGCTGCACGATCTCACCATGACCGAGCAGGGCGGGCGGGACATCGATATCGGCGAGATCGGGCAATCCTTTCAGGAAACCTTCGCCCGCATTTGGGCGCGCGAGACCGATGACGATGGCTTCAACCATTTGGTCGTGCGCACCGGATTGCATTGGCGCCAGGTCACCATCCTGCGCGCCATCGCCAAATTTCTGCGCCAGGCCGGAATTCCCTTCAGCCAGCCTTACATGGAAGAAACCCTGGCGCAAAATTCGTCGATCTCGGCCTCGCTGGCCGAGCTCTTCGTGACGCGCTTCGATCCGGCGGGGCATTCCAAAAGAGTTGTCAACACATTGCGCAGCAATATTCTGGCGGCGCTGGACGGTGTTTCCAGCCTCGATGAAGACCGCATATTGCGGCGCTTTTTGAATGTCATCGATGCGGCCGTGCGGACCAATTATTTCCAGAAAAGCGCTACCGGCGGCGCCAAGCCCTATCTCTCGATCAAACTGGATTCGCGGCGGCTCGAGGAATTGCCGGCGCCCAGGCCGGTGTTCGAGATTTTCGTCTATTCGCCGCGCGTCGAGGGAATTCATCTGCGCGGCGGAAAAGTGGCGCGCGGCGGTATCCGCTGGTCCGACCGGCGCGAGGATTTCCGCACCGAGGTGCTCGGCCTGATGAAGGCGCAAATGGTCAAGAATGCGGTGATCGTGCCGGTCGGCGCCAAGGGCGGTTTTGTCCTCAAGCGCCCGCCGGTAGCCCGCGACGCGCTGCGGGCCGAAGCCATCGATTGCTACAAGACCTTCATTTCCGGGCTTTTGGATCTGACCGACAATCGCCAGGGCGAAGCCGTCGTGCCGCCGCTTGATGTGGTGCGCTACGACGAGGATGATCCCTATCTTGTCGTCGCCGCCGACAAGGGTACCGCCAGTTTTTCGGACATTGCCAACGAACTGGCCCTGGATTACGGCTTTTGGCTGGGCGACGCCTTCGCATCGGGCGGGCGCGACGGCTACGATCACAAGAAGATGGGCATCACCGCGCGCGGCGCCTGGGAATCGGTGAAGCGCCATTTTCGCGAGCTCGGCCGCGACATCCAATCCGAGGATTTCACCGTCATCGGCGTCGGCGACATGTCGGGCGACGTGTTCGGCAACGGCATGCTGCAGTCCGAGCATATCCGCCTTCTCGCCGCCTTCAACCACCGCCAAATTTTTATCGACCCGGACCCGGATGCCAAAACCAGTTTCCAGGAGCGCAAACGCCTGTTCCGCCAGGAACGCTCCGAGTGGAGCGATTATCGCATGCTGTCGCCGAGCGGCTTGATCGCCGAGCGCGGCGCGAAATCGGTGGCACTCAGTTCGGAGGTGCGCGCCTGGCTCGGAATCGAGCAGCAATCGCTGACGCCGAATCAACTTGTCGCCGCGCTGTTGCGGGCGCCGGCGGATTTGCTGTGGTTCGGCGGCATCGGCTGTTTTGTCCGCGCCGGGTTTGAGCGCGACGAAGAGATCGGCGACCGCGTCAACGCAGGCTTGCGCGCCGCCGCGTCCGAGCTCAACTGCCGGGTCATCGGCGAGGGCGCCAACCTCGCCCTGACCCAGGCGGCGCGCATCGAGTTCGCCGCCGGCGGCGGTAAGATCAACAGCGACGCCCTGGACAATTCGGCCGGCGTCGATTGCTCGGACCATGAGGTAAACATCAAGATCGCCCTCGCCACGGCGGTCGGCGAAGGCGCGCTGACGCTGGAAAGCCGCAACAAATTACTGCTGCGCATGACCGATGAGGTCGCCGCCCTGGTGCTGCGCGACAATTATTTGCAGAGCCAGGCGGTGAGCGTCGAGGCGGCGCAGGCGCCGGAGCGCCTCGACTCCCATGTCCGCCTGATACGCAAGCTGGAGCGCGATGGGCGGCTCGACCGCGCCGTCGAGGGCCTGCCCGGCGAGGAAGAGATCGGCGAGCGCGCGAGCGCCGGGCGGGGCCTGACGCGGCCCGAAATCGCGGTGCTGTTGGCGCATGCCAAAATGGCGCTCTATGAGGGATTGCTGGACAGCGACGTGCCGGAGGATGGCCATCTCGACGATGACTTGACGCTTTATTTCCCGGCCCCCTTGCGCACCGAACATATGGCCGCGATCGAAGGCCACCGCCTGCGCCGCGAAATCATCGCCACGTCGATCGCCAACAGCCTCGTCAATCGCGCCGGCGTTTCCTTCGTCACCGAGGTCGCGGAGGAGTGCGTTTGCGCGCTCGGAGATGTCGCGCTCGCTTATGCGGCGGCGCGCCGCGTCGGTCAGCTGCGCCGCACCTGGCGCGACATCGAGGCGCTCGACAATCGGATTTCGAGCGACGTCCAGCTTGATATGTTCGCCGAACTGCACAAATTGCTGGCCCACCATACCTCGTGGCTGCTGCGCAACCGGCCGCGCCCGCTCGATATCTCGCGCGCCATTGACGATTTCGGCGCCGGCTTCGGCGAATTGGAGGAGCAGACCGAATCATTGCTGTCGCCGGCCGGGCTGGCGCATATGGGTTCGCGCCAGGCCAAATTCGGCAAGAACGGCGTTCCGGATAGGCTGGCCCGCCTGATCGCTTCCGTGGACGCCATGATTCCAGCCTATGATATCGTTGAAGTGGCGCGCCAGTCGGCGCTCTCCGTCGACACCACGGCGGCGGTCTATTATCGCCTCGGCGCGCGCTTCGGCCTCGAATGGCTGCGCGACGATGCCGCGCCGCTGCTCGCCGGCGATCATTGGCAGCACCGCGCCGTCGCCGCCATCATCGAGGATCTATATTCCCAGCAGCGCGCGCTGTGCCGGACCGTGCTCTCGGATGGCGCTCATATCGCGCCCGAAGATGCCGTCGAAAACTGGATATCGCAGAATCAGGAAGTATTCGAGCGCGCGACTGTCCTGTTCGACGATCTCAGGAGCGCCGGCCCGCTCGACCTCGCCAAGCTGGCGCTGGCGAACCGCCATTTGAGAGAATTGATTTTGGCTTAGCGAATAAGCCCCTCTTCCCGGAGGGGAAGAGGGGTTGGGGAGAAGGGGAAAACCCAGCGCGCGCAAGCGCGCTCGCAACACCGGGGGGCATCCGCGCTCTTTTTTTTGGCCCCTCAAGCGCCGGGCGGTCGCATCCGCTCCCTTGGCTTACCTCGTATTAACTCGGGCGCGCGGTCGCGCTTGCCGGAATGCAAGATAGTGCATTCCGGGGGGTGTGCCGTTTGGATGAATCTTTGTGGGGCTCGGTTTTTAATGCCGGAAGTGGCGCATGCCGGTGAAGACCATGGCGAGGTTGTTTTCGTCGGCCGCGGCGATGACTTCCTCGTCGCGCATCGAGCCGCCGGGCTGGATGATCGCGGTGGCGCCGGCTTCGGCGGCGGCGAGCAGGCCGTCGGCAAAGGGGAAAAAGGCGTCCGAGGCGACCACCGAGCCGATCGCGCGGGATTGCTTCTCGCCCGCCGCCTCGGCTGCCTCGGCGGCCTTCCAGGCGGCAATGCGCGATGAATCGACGCGGCTCATCTGGCCGGCGCCGACGCCCACCGTGGCGCCGTCCTTGACATAGATGATGGCGTTGGATTTGACATGCTTGCAGACGCGGAAGGCGAAAATCAGGTCGTCAAGCTCGGCCTCGCTGGGCGCGCGCTTGCTGACCGTTTTCAAATTTTTAACCTCGACGCGGCCATTGTCGCGCTGCTGCGCCAGATAGCCGCCCGAAAGTTTGCGCATGGTCATGCCCGGCGCCGCCGGGTCCGGCATGGCGCCGCACAAAAGCACGCGCAAATTCTTCTTGGCGGAAAGCACCTCCAGGGCCGCCGCATCGGCCGCCGGCGCGATCACCACTTCGGCGAAAAGCTTGGCGATCTCCTCGGCCACCGCCTCATCGAGCGGCCGGTTGGCGGCGACGATGCCGCCGAAGGCGCTGACCGGATCGCTGGCCAGGGCCTTGAGGTAGGCCTCCTTGAGATCGCCACCGCGCGCGGCACCGCACGGGTTGGCATGCTTGATGATGGCGATGGCGGGGTCGTCGAATTCGGCGACCAGCTCGAACGCGGCGTCGGTGTCGTTCAAATTGTTGTAGCTCAGCTCCTTGCCCTGCACCTGCTCGGCGGCGGCGACGCCGGGCCGGGCCGCGCCGCCGGCATAAAAGGCGGCGGCGAGATGTGGGTTCTCGCCGTAGCGCAGCATCTGCCGGCGCTCGGCCGAAAACGTCAGCCGTTCGGGGAAGTTGTCGCCCTCTTGGCCGGCGAACCAGCTCGCGATGGCCGAATCATAGGCGCCCGTGCGCGCGTAGGCCTTGGCCGCGAGGCGGCGGCGCAGCGCGCCCGATGTGGCGCCGTTCAGCTCGGACATTTCATCCATCAGCGCCGGGTAATCGGCGCTCTCCACCAGCACCGCCACGTCGCGGTGATTCTTGGCCGCGGCGCGGATCAGCGCCGGCCCGCCGATATCGATATTCTCGATGCAGGTTTCGAAATCGCCGCCCGCCGCCACCGTGTGCTCGAACGGATAGAGATTGACCACGACCAGATCGATCGGCCGGATATCATGCGCCTCCATGGCGTCGCGGTGGGCGGGGTTGTCGCGCATGCCGAGAATGCCGCCATGCACCCTGGGATGCAGTGTCTTCACCCTGCCGTCCAGCATTTCTGGGAATTGGGTGTGCTCGGATACGTCCTTCACCGTCACGCCGGCGTCGCGCAAGGCCTTTGCCGTGCCGCCGGTCGAGAGAATTTCGACACCGGCTTGAGAAAGAAATTTGCCGAAATCGGCGAGCCCCGATTTGTCGGATACGGAGATCAGGGCGCGGGTAATGGTGCGGTGCTCGGCGTTTTTTGTCATTGTCGTTTCTCTTGTTCGGTTACTGGGCGGCGCGCCGGCTTGCACCGGTGTCGGAGTTGCGCGTTTGAGCGCGGAATTCGGGAACGATAGCGCCGACCTCGGCCAGCGTCGCGGCGCTGTCGCGCGCCGCCGCCGCCCCACACAGGCGCTCGATCTGTTGGCGCAGAGCCGCCAGGTCGGCCGGCCGTGACGTCGCGCGCTGCAGGCCGGCGACGGATGTGTCGGACAACGGCTCCTTGTCGTGGAACAGTTCCTCGGCCATTTTCTCGCCCGGGCGCAGGCCCGTATATTCGATCGCGATATTCTTTCCCGGCGTCAGGCCGGCGAGCCGGATCATTTGGCTGGCCAGGTCCTTGATCAATACCGGCGCGCCCATGTCGAGCACGAAAATCTCGCCGCCCTTGCCGCGCGCGCCCAAGGCCGATGCCTGCAACACCAGCTGCACCGCCTCGCGCGTGGTCATGAAGTAGCGGCTGACCTTGGGGTCGGTCACGGTGACCGGGCCGCCGGCGGCGATCTGGCGCTGAAAGAGCGGCACCACGGAGCCCGACGAGGCCAGCACATTGCCGAAACGAACCGTGACGAGGCGCGTATGCACCTCGGCCTCGGCGGCCAGCGAATGGCCCAGCGCCTGGCAATAGCTCTCCGCGATGCGCTTCGTCGCACCCATGACATTGGTCGGGTTTACCGCCTTGTCGCTGGAGATCAGCACCATCACGGCGACGCCGTGGGCGACGCAGCAATCGGCGACATTGCGCGTGCCCAAAACATTGGTGAGCACGCCCTCATTGGGGTTGGCTTCGACCATGTGGACATGTTTGAGGGCGGCGGCGTGAAACACCAGCTGCGGGCGGGCGTGATCGAAGGTCGAGTTCAGGCGCCCGGTATCGCGCACATCGCCCAACACCATATCGCGCGAAATCGCCGGGTGGCTCTCGGCCAATTCCATGTCGATGGAATAGAGATTGAATTCCGAATTATCGACCAGCGTCATATGCGCCGGTCCGTGCGCGGCGATCTGGCGGCACAGTTCCGAGCCGATCGAGCCGCCGGCGCCGGTGACGCAGACGCGGCGCTCGCGGATCAGCGCCGCCATTTCCTTGCCGTCGAGCGCCGCCTGCGGGCGGCCCAGCAAATCCTCGATCGCCACCGGCCGGATGTCGATGTCGCCGCTTTCTCCGCTGCGGAAATCGGTCATGCGCGGCAGCCGCGAGAACGGCATGGCGAGCCCTTCCGCGGCGTCGAGAATTTCGCGCAGGCGCTCGGGATCGAAGCTGTCCGATGTCAGGATCAGGCGTTGCGGCTGGGTGCCGCGCCGCTTCAGCGCGCGCACGATCTCGACAAGATTGTGGGCCGGGCCATAGACCCGGACGCCGTGAATATGGCGGTCGATTTTGGCGCTGTCATCGTCGACCAACCCGACGACGCGGTAATTGACGGCGCTGCCGCTCAGGCTCGAGCGGATAAAGAGATCGGCCTCGTCGCCGGCGCCCAACAGCAGAACCGGCACCCGGTGCTCGCCATTGGCGCGCTGAAAGAATCCGGCGAGGCCGCGCTCCATCAGGCTGCGGTAGAGGATGCGCGGGCCGCCGAGAAGCGCCGCCAGGACGAGAAAATTTATCGGCAGCGCCGAGCGCGGATAGGCCTCGAGCCGGGTGACGACGAAGAGCAGCGCAACGAAGATGAGGACGACGATGCCGGCGGCGCTGGCGATCTTGGTGACGTCGCGCGACGAGGTATAGCGCCAGAATCCCCGGTAGATGCGCATGCGCCAGAAAACGATCACCGATATGACGCTGAAGGCGAGGATGCCCTCGATGAAAAAGCCGCTCGATTCGTGCCAGAAATTCTCGACGCCGCGGCGCAGCAACAGCGCCACCGCGAACGAGACAGCCGCCATGGCCACATCGAAGGCGGCTACCGCGTAGGTTCTGTTGATGCGACTAGTCTGCATGTTTCGGTCTGATCCGGGCGAATCGAAGATAGCATAAAAGGCCGGTCGTGAGCAGCAATCCCGCGGCCAGGGCGCCCCACGCCGCCGCCGCGCCGAGCAGCGTCGCCAGCGCGAGGCCGGCAAGCAGCAAATTCACCGCCGTCACCACCATCACCACATGGGCGTGGCTCCGCCCCGCATCGACGGCGAACTGGTAATAATGCTGATGATGGGCGCGCCAGATCGCCTCGCCGCGCGACAATCTCCGCACCAGGGTAAAGGTCGCATCCGCGACAAAGTAGAGCACCGGCAGCAGCGCCGCTTGCCACGGTCCGAATACCGCCAGCGACAGCAGCAGCCAGCCGATGGCGTAGCCCAGCGGCACGCTGCCGACATCGCCGAGAAAGATGCGCGCCGGCTGCCAGTTCCACGGCAGGAAGCCGAGAGCCACCGCCGCCAGCGCCAGCGCGTAGGGGCCGAGGCCGGCGGCGGCGGGAAAAATGATGGCCAGCGCGAACAGGCCGAGCCCGGCGCTGGCGGTCTGGCTGCCGGCGATGCCGTCGATGCCGTCCATGAAGTTGAACAGATTGACGAACCACAGCCAGATCAGCCCGCTCAGCGCCAGATCGAGCGCCGGCGGCAATGCGCCCTGAAAGACGCCGGCGCCCTCGGGCAGCGCCATCAGGCCGGCGCCGACGGCGATTGCCTGCGCGCCGAGGCGCACGGTCGCCGGCAAGCCGCCGCGCACATCGTCGAACCAGGAGATCACCGCCAGCGCCGCGCCGGCGGCCAATATGATCCAGAAATCCGGCGCCGCGGCATCGCCGCTGCCGGATAGCCAGAAGGCGAGCCAGGCGGCGAACAGCACGCCCGCCACGGCGATGCCGCCGCCGCGCGGCGTCGGCGAACTATGGCTGGAACGCTGGTTGGGGATGTCGAGCACGCCACGGCGGCGCAGCAGGCGGAGCACGGCGCCGGTGGCGAGCCAGGATGCGGCGCCGGCGGCCAGGCTGGCGTAGATGATCTGCAATATATTCATGCGCCGCTCTCGCGTTCGTAAACCGCTTTCTCGGTGGCTCCATAAACCGCGTCCTCCGTGGCTCCATAAACCGCGTCCTCCGTGACGACGTAATCCACCCGGTCGTCGCGCAGTGCGCGCGCGCACTCCTCGGGGCTGTTGATGATCGGCTCCTCATGCACGTTGAAACTGGTGTTGATCATCGTCGGCAGGCCGCTCAGTTGCTTGAAAGCGGCGAGAATATCGTAATAGAGCGGATTGTCGGCGCGGCGAATTACTTGCGGCCGCGCCGTGCCGTCGACATGCACGACGGCCGGGATGCGCGACCGCCAGGCTGGCTTGACGTCGCAGGTGATGGTCATGAAGCGCGCCGTATAGCGGTTGCGCGCGCCGATATCGAACAGCGTCTCGGCGTCACCCTCGGCGACGACCGGCGCGAAGGGCATGAATTCGGAGCGCGAGAGCCGCCGGTTGAGCGCATCGTTGATGCCGGCATCGGCGGGCGAGGCGAGGATGCTGCGCGCTCCCAGCGCGCGCGGGCCGTATTCCATGCCGTGGCTGAATATCGCCACCGCCTTGCCCTGCTCGATCAGCGCCGCCGCCTTGTCGACCGGGTTGTCCGATACGACGCCAAGGCCGGGCGTGGCGGCGAAAACCTTATCGGCGTCGCGTCCCCAGTCGCGGCCGAAATAAAGCGTCTCCAGCGGAGTGCGCGCGTCGAGCCATGTTTTCATGCCGTCGCGCTCCAGGAGATATTGCAGCACCCCGCCGGCCGGCAGGCCCTGGTCGCTCATCGCCGGGTAGACGAAGACCTCGTCGATATCGGTCTCCTCGGCCAACAGGCGATTGAGGCGGACATTGCCGAACACGCCGCCGGAAAGGCCGAGGCGGCGCACGCCGTGGCGCTCAAGGAGGCGGCGCACGGATTCGAGCGTCACCTGTTCCAGCACCTCTTGAATCGAGGCCGCCATGTCCTCGCGCGGGATATCCTTCGCGGTTTCGAACATGAACTGGCGGAGCTCGGGATTGCTGGCGAAGTCGCTCAGGATCTGGCCCTCGGCATCGACGCTGAAATGCGCCGCGATGGCCGCCGCCGCCGAGGGCTGGCCAAGCGCCGCCAGGCCGGTGAGCTTGCCTTCATGGCGGTTGATGCGCCAGCCGAGCGCCTGGGTGGCGTAGCCATAGGCGAGACCCAGGCTGTCGATTCGCGCCGGCGTGGCGAAACACTCGTCGCCGCCGAACAGGGTACGCAGCTCGCCGTCCCGGAAAACGCGATGGCTGTATTGCACATTGTCGCCGCCGCCATCCGAGGTATAGAGCAGCGCGTCCCGCCAATCGGTATGAAAGAGCGTCGGCAGGGCATGGGCGAGATGGTGGTTGAAGAAGGTGAGCCGGGTCGTTGAGCGGAAGCCGAAATCGCCGAGAAATTTGCCGCCGTTGAACAGCGACGCCGAATCGGCATGGCCGGCGCGCAGCAGCTCGCGCTCCATGCTCTTGTGCTTTTCCTTGCCGAGCGCCTGGCGGACCTTGCCCTCGAGCAGGCGCGAGCCGCGAAAATGCCGGTAATAGCGCCACGCGAAGGCGCCGCGGCCGAGCACCACCGCATCGACCTCGCGGCGCCTGAGACCGGCGATGGCGAGGCATTCGTCGATGGCCTCGTCGGGCACCCGCCCGCCATCGATCTTGCGCCGGGTCAGGCGCTCGAGCGAGACCGCGGAGATCATTCGATAATCGTCGAACAGGCAAGCGGCGGCCTCGTGATATCCGGGGTGGACACCGAGAATTATCATGTTCTTTATGGGCTCGATGGGCTGGCAAGGGCTGCGCCGCGAACCTACCGCCCGCTTGCGCCGCGCGTCAATCCACGGCCCCGCCGGCGCGCCGGCGCGCGCGCCGGCGCAAACGCCAAAGCAGCCGTTTGCCGCTTCCCGATTGCGGTGTTACATCACAATATCTTACCAACCTTGCCACGGAGGAGCCGGGCTTTTGTCGGTTGCGAACAGGGATTGGCTGGCGCTCGGCGCCGCCATATTCGCTGGAATCGGCGTTCCGCTTGTGGCGTCGGGCAAGGCCGTCACCCTGGCCGCGCTGGCCCTCGCCCTGCTGCTCATGCTGGCGGCGCCGGGGCGCCGGCAATTGGCCGGCGATGTGCTGCGCGGCGCGCGCACGCCGCTCGGCCTGGCGATCATCCTGACCTTTCTCCTATGGTTGCCGGGCGTCGCCGATTCGCCGGAACTCGGGCGCTCGCTCGGCGCCTGGGGGCGCATGGTCGGCATGGTGGGTGTGGCGGCGCTGATTCATTATTTTCTTTCGCGCGGCGGGCTCGACACCTGTCTGCGCGCCATGATCGTCGCCGCCTCGGTTTGCGCTCTCATCGCGCTCCTCGGCCTTTATGCGGCAAGCCCGATATACGGCCTCTTTCGCGGCAAGGGGTGGGTCGATGTCAACGCCGCGCAACTGCTCAAATATTATGGCTCCGCCCTGGCCTGCCTGGCGCCGGCGGTGCTGTGGGCCGGCTTCCGCCTCGGCCGGGTTTGGTTTTATGCCGCCGTGGTGCATTTGGCCGCCGCCCTGGTGCTGATCCTCGCCGTCGACAGCCTGGCCGGGCTGCTCGGCCTCATCGCCGCATTTGTGGTCGGCGCTATCGTCTATGTCTGCCAGCGCTGGCGGCTGTGGCGGGGGCGCGCGGCGCCGCTGTTTTTGATCCTGCTCGCCGTTCTGCTCGCCATCGCTACCGCCTGGGTGCTGACCCGCCTGCCGCCGCCGCCGGTCGCCGGGCAAATCCGCGATGGTGTCTATTACGGCGCGATAGAGACCGGCCTGCCGACCTCGCTGGTCGACGCGCACCGCCAATATATTTGGAGTTTCTCGTTCGATGCGGCGCTGGAGAAGCCTTATTTCGGACATGGCATCGATGTCAGCAATTATCTTCCCGGCGCCTCCGTGCTTTTCGAAAAATTCAACCAGACATTCATCCCCTCCCATCCGCATAGCTGGCCGCTCGAAATATTCCTCGAAACCGGGGCTTTCGGCTTTGCCGCCCTGCTCGCGGCGTTGGCGCTGCTGTTGCGGCTATGGCTCAGGATCGGCGCCACATCGCCCCTGACGGCGGCCGCCGGCGTCGCCATATTCGTCGCTTTCTGGTCGTCCTCGATGCTCAATTTCTCGATTTGGGCGGCGTGGTGGCAGGGCGTCTTTCTTGTCTTGAGCGCTATCCTGCTCGGCGCCGCGCCGCGCGGCGACCCATCCAATCGCGCCACGCCAGATAGGCGAACGCCGCGCAGATGGCGCTGAAGGGCTCGATCGGCAGGCGGTATTTGGCCGAGGCGATGGGGCCGTTGACGAGCAGAATGTAGAGGGTCCAGAGCAGCATCAGGATGAGAATGATGCGCGTCTCGCGGCTTGCTCGGCGAAACAGGCCGTGGCCGAGGCCGAACAATTGCCCGGCGCGCACCGCCAAAAGGGCGAGAAAGCTGACGATCAACACCCAGGCATAGGCGGGGTTGTCGTTGCGGAACAGGAAGGTCGACAGTTTTTCCAATTTGGTGTCGCCCGCCATATCGTAGAAACCGGTATGCGCCAGGTTGCTCACCGGCGGTGACAGGATCGCCGCCGGCGAAAATATATTGATGGCGCCGCCGATCAGCCACGCCTTGACGGTGGCGAGGACGCCCAACTCGGCGATGATGTTCCGCGCCGTGACCGACATCAAGGCCGAGCGCTCGAACGGATTGTCGGGCTCCACCCCGCCGATTTCGCGTTTGTAACGCTGATACATTTGCCGCGCCCCTTCGGCGTGCGGCGTGCCGTCGACCGCTTCCAATACCAGCGGCGCCAGCCACAGCAACTCATAGGCACCGCCTTGGTTGGTAAATTGAACGCTGTCGTAGCGGCTGATATTGCGGGCCAGAATGGGGGCCTGGAGCGCCGCGCAGATGGCGATGAAAACCAGCACATGGGCGATGCCGGCAATGCGGAAACGGCGCAGCCAAATCGATGCCAGCGGCAGCAGGACCGCCAGCGCCGCCGCCGCCGGCAGCAACATGACGCGGGTGGAAACGCCAAGACCCAGGGCCAGGCCCAACAGCAGCGCCCAACGCCAGGCCGGCCGGCGCAGCCATTGCACGGCGCCATAGAGCATGAGGCAGACGAAAAAGAAAAACAGCGAATCGGTGAGGATCATCGCGCCGACGATGATCTGGGTTGGATTGCACGCGGCAAACAGACCGGCGGGCAGCAGCAGGCGGGGATCGACAAGCATCGCCGTGCGCGCGATGAGGACGCAGGAAAACGCGTCCACGGCACCTTGGGTCAAGGCCGGAAAAAGCGGCGCCGACATGCCGCTCACCAATTGGTGCACGGCCAGCCAAATCAAGTAGAGCGGCATGCGTTCTACTTCGGGCTCAAACTGCCCGGCGACATCCGTTTCGCGCAATAAATCGCCCTCGGAAGCGAAGATTTTGCCGAGTTCCAGATAAGGAATTGAATCCTCGACGAGAAAAGCTTCCGCGCCGATGCCGATATAAAGGCCCAGCGTATAGGCGAGGCGGATCACCAGCGCGCCGGCGAAAACGAGCCATAGCGTGCGCGCCGGCGTCATGCCCGCATCGCCCAGGCGTTGATGCTGGCGCCGTTCGGAATGCTGTCGCCAAGCGCCGCCGCGTCGAGCGCAAGCGCGGCACCGCCCGGCGACCGCAACAATCTGTAGCCGGCGTCGCGCAGCAGCCCGATGAAGGCTTCGAAGCTGTTCTCGCCGCCGGAAAATATATAGGGGGCCAATTCCAGGATAATGGGCGGTTGCAAGCGCCGCAGCGTATCCTGTCCGCCGCGCAGGACGTGGCATTCGTTTCCGTCGACATCCAGTTTGATGAAGTCGATGCGCTCGATTCGCTGTCGCGCGACATATGAATCGAGCGTCTCCGCCGCGGCGCCGGCGGTCGTCTTTTCATGGCCGCCATGCAGCGGATGCCCTCCCGCACGCTCGCCGAGCGGCCAGCTCGCCGCCAACGCGGCCGGCGGTGCATCCCCGGCGCTGTCGCTCAACAGCATTTGATGCGCGTGCACGCGTTTCGCGAGATCGGCATTGAGAGCGATATTCGCCTTCAGCTTGGCGAAAGCGAACGCCGTCGGCTCGAAGGCATGCACCGACCCGGCGGCGCCGACGAGGCGCGCGATGGGCAGGGTGTGGGCACCGATATTGGCGCCGATATCAAGCGCCACGTCGCCCGGCTTGAGGAGTCGTCCATATTGGCGCTGCGTCGCGCGTTCGAACGCGCCGAGGAGATATATGGCAAAATCGATGCCTTCGCCGAGCTCGAGCCGCCAATTGAGGCCGCCGCGCCGCACTTCGGCATCATCGCCGGCACCGACGCCGCGCCGCACGCCGTTGACCAGGCGCGCGGCGGCACCGGCGAGCCGAATCTTTTGCCTGGTCGACATCATACCCTAGCGCCGCTCCAGCAGGACGAAAAGGCGGAAGGCCATGACCGGCCCCAACAGGACCAGCAGGCCGTCCTCGGCGCAGAGCAAGGGGCGGACGAGGAAGGCGGGCACCAGGCTCCAACGGCGGTAGCCGCCCGAAAGCGGATAGACGAACAGGCTCAGATTGCGCACCAGAAGCAGCCGGAAGTCGGGAAAGTGATGTTCGAAGCGCGCCCGCTGGCGGCGGAATAAAAGTGTCGGAATCGCCTGGTTGGCGTCGTACGGACCGCGCTCGGGGCTGGCGGCCGGGCTGGCGAACGGATCCTGCCCCATATCGACCGGCTCGGGATGGAGATAGCGGTAGAACAGGGCGCTGAGCGGCGTAATCGCCGGCTCCAGCATAACCATTCGCCCGCCCGGCCTGAGCACGCGCGCCGCCTCGGCAAAAAATTGCGGCGGGTTTTCGACGTGATGAAGAACGTCCAGCATAACGATATTCTCAAAGCAGGCGGTGCGGAACGGCAGCGCCTGGGCGTCGGCGGCGGCGTCGAGCCAGGGCGCCGTCTGAATATCGGTCAGCACGGCACCCTTAAGATGCTCACGCAACTGCCCGCTGCCGGCGCCGAGTTCCAGCGTCGGTCCGGGATTCAACTGTTTGACCATGCGCCGGTAATAATCGCCATAGACGGCGCGCAATGCCGCCTTGTTTCGCCATGTCGCGCGATATGAGTCCAAATGCGCCGCCGCCGGCGCGGCGCCGGGCATCAGAAGGCCTTCAGCTTGCGAAATGCGAAAACCACCATGCGCAGCAACAGGACACCGTGGCGGAAGCGCGAAATTTGCGTGCTGCCATAGGTTCTCTCGGCGTAGCGGATGGGGATTTCGATCACTTTCAGGTTGAGCTTGGAGGCGCCGAAGATGAGGTCGAAATCGCCGAACGGATCGAAGTTTCCGAAATAGGCACGGTTTTTCGCGATGTCGAGATAATGCGCCTTGGTCAACACCTTGGTGCCGCACAGCGTATCGGTGAAGCGCTGGTTGAGGAGCCAGGAAAAGACCATCGAGAAGAAGAAATTGGCGATCAGATTGAGCGGCCGCATGGCGCGCTTTTCCATCGGATAGACCAGCCGCGTGCCGTTGATGAACTCTCCCTTGCCGCCGACCAGCGCATTGTAGAATTTGGGCAGTGCCTCGGGCGGCACGGTCAAATCGGCGTCGAGTATCATGAGGATATCGCCGCGCGCGGCGTCGAAGGCCGCACGCACCGCGTTGCCCTTGCCTTCGCCGTCCTGCAGCAGCAGCTTGATATCGCGCTCCGGGTGGCGCGCGATGACGCGCTCGATTTCCTCCCGCGTGCCGTCGCTGCTGTGACCCTCGACGAAGAGAATTTCCATTTCATCGCAAAATTCGGGGAGCCGATCGACGGCGGGAGCGATGTTGCCGCGCTCGTTGCGGCACGGAATGACGACCGTAGTGGAGGGATTGTCGAGCCCGGCATGACGACGCGAGCGCGCGACGACGTAATGGCGAACGCAGAAGCGGCGGATAAGGGGCAGCACCGCCAGCGATCGATTGATGAGCGGGCCGGCGCCGAACAGGCGTTTGGGCAGAAGTTGACGCCAATCCCGTTTGATGACGTCGAAATCCGCCAACTCCAGCAGCGCCGAAACATCCTCCGGCCCGAGCCGGTTGAGTGGGATTTGCGGCATCTTGGCGCCGAACAGCTCGGCCAGCGCAATCGTCGGTGTCCACAGCCAGGAATAATAGGCGACCACGATGCGCGTCTCGTTCGAGGACAGGTTGTGCAGGCTGGCCAGGGTGGCCTCGACATCGTCCAAGAGGCCGACGGTATCGGAAAGGATGATCACATCGAAGGGGCCGTCGAGCGCATCGAGAGTCTCGGGTTCCTCGATATCACCGACCTCGAAGCTGAGGTTGGGATGGCGGTCCGCCGCGTAATTGCGCCGTGCCGCGTCGACCATTTTGGCGCTGATGTCGATGCCGACGCCTTGACATGGTTTGAGATTCGCCAGCATCTGCCCGGTGCCGCAGCCGAGATCCAAAACTTTGAGGCCGGGCGGCACGAGAAAACGCGCGAAGCGGCTGTCCTCATCGTGGAAATAGGCGTTGCGCGAGATCCACTTGTCACGCTCCGGCGCGACGCGGTCATAATATTCGCGAATCAGGTCGGCGCGCCGTTGTCGCCGGTTCTCGTCCTGCGATTCGGCGACAAGGCGAAGCGGATTGGCTTCCGAATCCATCAGAGCGCGGCCTCGCTGCCTTTTTTGTCGCCGATCGGCCGGCGCGCATTGGCGCGCCCCTGAACCAGCCACATGACCGCGCCGACCAGACTGAGAGCCAAAAGCGCCAGGCCGAACAGGATCGAGAGCGCGAACGCTTCGCTCGATTCGGCGCCGGCGAAACCCAGCGCCGACACCATCACGGTTTCACGCACCCCCCAGCCGGCCACCGAAATGGGCAGGGTGGAAAGCAGCAGGACGACGGGCACCAGCGCCAGGCAGGCGAGCGGCGTAATCTCCATGCCGAGCCCGAGCGCCAGAATATAGACGGTGAGCACCGCCAGCAGATGCATGAAGACGGACAGCAGCAAAACGCTGAGCGCCGGTTTCAGCATCAAACCGGTGTGGCGCGCCTCGCTCGCCACGTCGGCCAGTTTGGAGATCACCGCCACCGCGCGCCACCTGGTGATCAGGCGCGGCACGAAGGAAAGCCCGATGATGGCGGATATCCCGGCGGCGGCGATGGCGAGAATCAGGACGAGGTAGAGGCGCATCCCCGAATCACCGACATAGCTAAAGGTCAGCGGCAACAGGACGGCTATCAGAATCACAATGCCGATCAGGCCGGTCAGGCGTTCGAGCACGACACTCGACGCGCCCGGCCCGACGGCGACGCCGCGGCGCGCCAACAGCCACACCCGCACCGCATCGCCGCCGACGCCGGCGGGCAAAATCTGACCGAAGAACTGGCCGATGAGATAGAGGCGAAAGGCGGTGCCGACATTGAGCGAAATGTTCAGCGCCCGCGCGTAAATGCGCCAGCGCAGGGCGGCGATGAGGAACAGCAACGCCACCACCAGAAGTGCGACGATGCCCAATCCGGCGTCGAAGCCGGCCAGATGCTCGCCGCTTTCATCCAAATCGACCTCGCGCAACAGGTACCAGACCAAGCCGCCGGTGACGGCAAGTTTGGCCGCGATCATGACGAACCGCTTCACGGAATATTTAGAGCTTGCCGAAAACTGTACCGAAGACATGAATTTTACTTGATTGCGCGACGCGCGGAGTCTACTCGGATCAGGGCGCGTTGGAAATGGAAACCGCTTCAGAGGTTAAATGAGACAATGGTATGTGGTCCATTGCCGGGTCAACTCGGAGCAACGGGCCGAGACCAATTTGGTGCGTCAGAACTATGAGGTCTGGCTGCCGATGTACCACAAGACGCGGCGCCATGCACGCCGGGTCGAAAGCGTTCCGCGGCCGCTTTTCCCGCGCTATCTGTTCGTCCGGCTCGACCTCTCGAGCCAGACCTGGCGGCCCATACTCTCGACCTATGGCGTCCACACCATGGTTTCGGGGGCCGACGGCCCGCTCGCCATCGGCGGCGATATCATCGAGGCGCTGAGAGCCCGGGCCGGCGCCGACGGCGTTTTCGAGATCGCGCGGCGCGCCATCAAACCCGGCGATAGCGTGCGCGTCCAGGGCGGGCCGATGGCCGATCTGGAGGGCATCTTCGAGGCCGAGCTCGATTCCGACCGGGTTTTGATCCTGCTGAAACTGATGGGCCGCGAGGTGCGCGTTTCCGTCGCCGGCGGCGATGTCGAGCCGATCTGACGGCACGGACATTACGAGGCGAGGAAGTCGCGAAAACGCCGCGCCACCTGGGAAGGCGCCAGCGTCGGCCGTCCCAACGGGCTGAGCGAGCCCGGCGCGGTGCGCAGATGGATCAGGCACGGCTTGGCACCGGCCAACCCTTCTTCCAGTGCGACTGCGAAACCGTCCAGCGAATCGCAAACATGACTGGACCGGTAGCCGCACGCCCGCGCCGCGCCGGCGAACGAGACGCCGGGCGACACCGTGGCCTGGCCGCCGGTCGAATCATGCACGCCATTGTCGAGAATCAGATGCAGGAGATTGTCCGGCGCATGGGCGCCGATGGTGGCCAGCGCGCCGAGCTTCATCAGCGCCGCGCCATCGCCGTCGATGACGATGACCGGGCGTTTCACATTGAGCGCGACGCCCAATCCCATGGCCCCGGCGCAGCCCATCGAGCCGACCTGATAGAGCTGCTGGCGGCGGTCCGCCAGGGTGAACAATTCGCGCCCGGTCTTTCCGGTGGTGGCGATGATGGCGGCATCGCCGGGCGTCACGGCGAGCAGGGTTTGCAGCGCCTCGGCGCGGGCCGGGCGCTCTCCGCCGCTTGAGCGGTCGTGCAAATCGCCGGCCGGCGACGGCGGCGGCGGCGGTGGGTCGAGCGTCTCGGCCGCCACCGCGCCCTTGGCCATGATGAGGGCGAAGGGAAGGCCGCTTATCGCCATGCTTTTGTAGGCCTTCTCCAGCACCTCCGCGACGCCCGATTCGTCGCTCGGGAAAGGCGCGTGCGGCACCTGCATGACATCGAGCAGCTCAGCCGTGATCTGGCCCATCAATTCATGTTGCGGCTCGTCCTCGAGGCCGGGCTGGCCGCGCCAGGTGACGATCAACAGGGTCGGGATGCGGAACGGGTAATTGAGCGAAGTCAGCGGGTTGACGGTGTTGCCGAGGCCCGAGTTCTGGCACATCACCACCGACTTGCGCCCGGCCAGCCAGGCGCCGGCGGCGATCGCCAGCGCTTCGCCCTCGCTGGTGGCGCCGACATAGTCAAGCCCGGGGTCGGAAATCACGCGGTTGATCAGCGGCGCCAGAAAGGAGCACGGGACGCCGGAATAGAAATCAAATCCGAGCGCCCGCGCCGGCGCGAGAAAATCATCCGCCGCGATCATCTTGGTATCACACGAGATTGCGCGCCTTGGCGAGATCGAAAGCATCATCGACATCGAGCCAATGCCCGGTCACATAGAGCGCTTCGATCTTCTCGCCGCGCGCGATCAGCCGGTTTAAGAGCGCCGGCAGATCGGCCTCATCGAGCACCCCCTCGGCCTCCATCGCCTGCAATTCGCGGCGCACCGCGTGCGCGCCGGCGGCGCTCAATTTGATCAGGCCGATGAATTCGCCGTCCGGCGCGTCGCTCTCGCCGCCTTCTCCGGCAGCCGATTCGATGGCCTCCAGCCATACCGGTTCCTCGTCGAGATAATCGCCGGTGAAGGCGCGGCTGCAGCGTGCGAGATCGACCTTGCGCTCGGCCGCGCGGTGGCCGGTGCCGCGCCAGCGGGCGTCGATCACGGCGCTGATATCGCCGGACGAGGCGAGCAAATTTTCCAGAATATAGGGCCGGAACAGGATATCGCCGTATGAGACAACGCAGGCGCCATCGAGCTCGGCGGCGGCGCAGGCGAGCGACGCCGCTTCGCTATTGTCGGCGAAGGCGTCATTGTCGATGACGCGCAGATTGGCGAGATCGATCATTTCCTTGGCGTAGCCGCGCACCACGCTGATGTCGCGCAAACCGCCCTCAGCCAGCGTCGTCATCAGGCGCTTGAGCAGCGGCTGGCCGCGGATGTCGAGCATGCATTTGGGCAGCCGTTCGGTGAGCGGCCCGAGCGCCGAGCCGCGCGACGCGGCGAGTATGATGGCCTTGTAATCGCCGCCCTTGGGTTTGAGGTAGCGCGCCTCGGCCGCCGCCAGCTCGCCCTGCCCGACGATGTCGAAGATCTCCTTGACGCCGGCGACCTCGCCTTCGACCGAGGTCAGCGACTGCTCCTCCATGATGCGCCGGCTGGTCTCGCGCATCGCGCTCAAGGCGGCGCGTAAGTTATGGTTGGCCCAGATCACCAGCGACACGCCGGCATCGCGGAAAGCGTCGGTCGGGGTGGCGTAATACATCGTCGGCACGATCACGAGGGGCGCGCGCCCGGCCCATTCGCGGCTGAAGGTGAGGATCTCTTCGGCGTCGGCCTTCTTCGAATGTATCAAAATTCCGTCGGCGCCGGCGCTGTGATAGGCCTCGGCGCGGCGCAAAGCCTCAGCCATGCCGAGGCCCGATATCAGCGCTTCGACGCGGGCGATGAGCTGGAAATCCTCGTCCTCCTGGCTGTCCTTGCCGGCCTTGATGCGGCCCGAAAACTCCTCCATATCGGCGAGCGGCTGGCCCTCGCCGATGAAGGAATTGGTCTTCGGAAACAGCTTGTCCTCGATGCACACCCCGGCGACGCCGCGCTGGCACAGCTTCTTCACCAGCCGGCGCACATTGTTGAAATTGCCGTAGCCGGTATCGCCGTCGACCAGAATCGGAATGCTGGTGGCGTCGGCCATGAATTCGAGCTGTTCGAGCACCTGGGTCCACGAGGCTTCGTTGTTGTCGCGCACGCCCAAGGCCGCCGACATCGCCAGCCCGGAGGCCCAAATGCCCTCGAACCCGGCCTCCTCGACGACTTTCGCCGAAAGACCGTTATGCGCCTCCATGACAAAGGCCAGCTCGGCCTTGAGGAGCGCAGCTTTCAGCATTTCCGCCTTGGAGCGCGGCGCCCGGCTCGCCGGCGCGCCGTCCAATTTTGTCGCCATGACCCGCCCGTTTTCCGTTTTGGCCCGATTTTGCGAATCGTAGCATGCCGAAAGTGGCGAGAAAATGCCCGTGGAATCGCCGGGCGCCGAACATGCCCCCGCGTTCAAAAAATGAACAAAGCCCTTGATTCGGCGTTCAATTCGTGAACGATAGGCGGAGCAACACTGTTCAAAGTTTGAACATATAACATATCAGGTTCCGCCGGGGCATCGTAAGGCCCGATTCGCGGATTCGCGATTCACCGCCGACCGGGCCGCAGCCTTGCACCCGGAACGGCGGTAGCGTCTCAAAATTCTACATTATATCAACATGTTAATTGCCAATATGCGGAATCGCCCGGGGCCGCCGCGCATTTTGTTTGGCGGGATCGCCGGATGACCCGCAAAGCGCGCGACGACGCCATCATCCGCGACATTCTGGTCCGCGTCGGCGAATCGGAGCATGTCAATCAGCGCACTTTGGCCAAGGAACTGGGCATCGCGCTCGGCATGACCAACAGTTATGTCAAGCGCTGCGTGCGCAAGGGGCTGATCAAAATCAGCGAGATTCCGCCCAATCGCTACGCCTACTATCTGACGCCGCAGGGGTTTACCGAAAAAACCCGCCTGACCGCCGAATTTCTTTCCGATTCGCTGACCTTCTTCCGCCGCTCGCGGGTGCAATATACTTCGATATACGAGCAATGCAGCGCCGCCGGCTGGCGCCATCTGGCCCTCGCCGGCGCCGGCGAGCTGGCCGAGATCGCCATTCTCTCGGCGCGCGAACATGATGTCGTCCTGCTCGGCGTGATCGATGGCGGGCGCCATGGCGAGACACTGTTGGGCTTGCCGGTCGTCGCCTCGATCGGCGCGCTCGACCGCCCCGACGCCGTCATCCTCACCGCCCTCGACGCGCCGCAGGCGGTCTATGACGATCTCATCCGAAGCCTGCCGCCGGCGCGCGTGTTGACGCCGCATCTGCTTCACGTCGAGCGATCGCCGGAGAGTGGGCAATGAACGCCGCGCAATGGACGATACTGGTCACCGGCGGCGCCGGTTTTATCGGCTCGGCCGTGGTCCGCCAATTGGTCGCCGAGAGCGAACATCTGGTGGTCAATATCGACAAGCTGACCTATGCCGGAAATCTCGAATCGCTCGGCGATGCGGCGGCTGCCGCCAATTACCGTTTCGAGCAGGCGGATGTGTGCGACGCGGAAGCGATGGCGCGCCTGTTCGAGAATTATCGGCCCGACGCGATTATGCATCTCGCCGCCGAATCCCATGTCGACCGCTCGATCGACGGCCCGGCGCCGTTCATCGAAACCAATATCCTCGGTAGCTACACTCTTCTTGAGGCCGCGCGCGGATATTGCGCGCGGCATGTCTCCGATCCTGGCCGCGCGCTCGGCGAAGGCGGCTTCCGCTTTCTCCAGGTCTCGACCGACGAGGTTTACGGCGCGCTTGAGCCGGATGCGCCGCCCTTCGCCGCCGGCCATCCCTACCGCCCCAACTCGCCCTATGCCGCCAGCAAGGCGGCGGCCGACCATCTCGCCCGTGCCTGGCAGCAGAGCTTCGACCTGCCGGTGCTGACCACCAATTGCAGCAACAATTACGGGCCCTGCCAGTTCCCCGAAAAGCTGATTCCGCTATCTATCCTGAACGCCCTCGAGGGCAAGCCGCTACCGATCTATGGCGACGGCCGCCAGGTGCGCGACTGGCTCCATGTCGAAGATCATGCGCGTGCGCTGCGCCGGGTCTTGAGCGCCGGCGTGCCGGGGCGCACCTATTGCATCGGCGGCGCCGCCGAGCGGGCGAATATCGACGTCGTCGAAGCGATTTGCGATATCCTCGATCGCCTGGCGCCGGGCGCCGGCGCGAGTCGCCACCGCGATCTCATCGCCTTCGTCGAAGACCGGCCCGGCCATGACCGGCGCTACGCCATAGAGATCGACAGCATCGCCGCCGAGCTCGATTGGCGCCCGGCCGAGAGTTTCGCCAGCGGGTTGGAAAAAACCGTGCGCTGGTATCTCGACAATGAAGGCTGGTGCAAACGGGTGCGCGACGGCAGCTATCGCGGCCAGCGCCTCGGCCTGAGCGGCCGGGCCGATGGCGGCCAGGACGCGAAGGTCGGCGGACGCCGATGATTCGCAAGGGCATCATACTCGCCGGCGGCAGCGGTACCCGCCTGGCGCCGACGACGCTGAGCGTCAGCAAGCAGCTGCTGCCGGTCTATGACAAGCCGATGATCTATTACCCCTTAAGCACCCTGATGCTGGCCGATATCGCGGAAATTCTGATCATCACCCGGCCCGAGGACCGGCCTTTGTTCGAGACTTTGCTCGGCGACGGCGCGAAATGGGGAATCTCGCTCAGCTACGAGACGCAAGCTTCGCCGCGCGGCATCGCCGAAGCCTTCGTCATCGGCGAGGCGTTCATCGCTGGCGATCCCGTGGCTCTCATTCTGGGCGACAATATTTTCTACGGCGAAGGCCTTGGCCGCATGCTGCGCCAGGCCGCGCGCATGGAATCCGCCACCGCCAGCCTGTTCGCCTATTACGTCAACAAGCCGCAAGACTATGGCGTCGTCGAGTTCGCCGCCGACGGCAGCGTCGTGAGCATCGAGGAAAAGCCGGCGGCGCCGCGCTCGTCCTACGCCGTGACCGGACTTTACTATTACGATGGCCGGGTGTGCGACATGGTGCGCGGCATAGCACCCTCGGGGCGCGGCGAATTGGAGATCACCAGCGTCAACCAGGCCTATCTCGAAGAGGGTGGATTGCGCGTCCAGCTGCTTGGCCGCGGCACCGCCTGGCTCGATATGGGCACCCATGAGTCGCTGCTCGAGGCCGGCAATTTCGTCGCCACCGTGGAAAAGCGCCAAGGGCTCAAGATCTCCTGTCCCGAGGAAATCGCCTTTCGCCGCGGCCTGATCGACGACCGACAACTCGCCGCCCTGGCGCAGCGGATGAAAGGCAGCGAGTACGGCAGCTATCTGCATTCGCTCGGCGCCGGCGAAAGCGCCTATCTCAGCGACGAAACACAGGCGTCGCCGCGCGGCGCCGCCGGGAAGCGCCGGAAATGAGCGGGTTAGCGCGCGTAGCCGCTATCGCGGCGCTGCCGGCCGCCGGCGATGCGCTGGCGCCACCACTCGACGCACTGGCCGAGGCCGTCGCCGAGCGCCGTCTCCGGGCGCCAGCCCGTGAGCGCCGTCAGGCGCGCCGCATCGGCGACCAGGGCGCGCACCTCCGAATGCTCGGGGCGCAGACGCGCTTCGTCGCTGACGGTGGGCTTGTTGTTGCCGGTGATCTCGCCGAGCCGCGAAATCACGTCGCCAATCGCGGTCTCGACGCCGGTTCCGGCATTGTAGACGGTGCCGAATTCGGCCTCCGGCGCGGCGCCGAGGGCGAGGAAGGCGCGCACCGTGTCGGCGACGAAAGTGAAATCCCGCGTCGTGCTCAAATCGCCGAGGCGGATTTCGGCGCAGGCCGGATCGAGCATTTGGCGGATCGCGGTGGGGATGACGGCGCGCTCGCTCTGGCGCGGCCCGAAGGTGTTGAACGGCCGGAGCGTGACGGCGGGCGTGCCGTGCGACAGGGCAAACGCCTCGACCATCTGGTCGGCGCCGATCTTGCTCGCGGCATAGGGCGATTGGCCGTGCAGCGCATGGTCCTCGCCGATCGGCTTGGTTCGGGCGGAGCCGTAGACCTCGCTCGTCGAGGTGTGCACGAAGCGCCCGACAGCTCCGGCGCGCGCCGCCTCGAGGAGATTGAGGGTGCCGTGGATGTTGACATCGACGCAGGATTGCGCCGCCACATAGGAATAGGGAATGCCGATCAGGGCGGCCAGGTGAAAGACGATTTCGCTGCCTTCGGCGAGGGCGCGCATCTGCGCGCCGTCGCGCACGTCGCCGAGCTCGATGCGCATCTGGGCGCGTATCTCGTCGGCGCTTTCGTCGAGCCAGCCGTGGCTGCCGAAGGAATTGTAAAGCGCCAGCGCCGTCACCTCGGCGCCGCCCCGCACCAGCGCCTCGGCCAGATGCGAGCCGATGAATCCATCGGCGCCGGTGACCAAGACGCGCTTGCCACTGAATCTTTTGTCGTTGCCGGCCATGGCCGCGCTCATATCACACCCGCTTCCGATCCGTCCACCGGTGCAATGGGGCGGCGTTGATGAGTTGGCCCGAGATCAAAGCGGCCAACAGTAAGTTGCGCGAGGTGGGCGGTGGGCCGATCACCGAGACCTGGGGGGAATTTTGCCAGACGGTGCAGCGAACGGCCGATGCGCCGCCCTATCACCTGGCGATATTACTGAACAGGATCGAGCAATATCGCGGCGCGCGGCAGAGGCGTGAAATTGCCATTCTCGACCATGGCTGCGGCAACGGCTTGACGCTGCTCTATCTCGCGGCGCGCGGCTATACGAATATTTACGGCGTCGATGTCGGCGGTGACCTCGGCATGCAGAACCGCATCACGACGGAAATCCTGCACCACCCATCGCCGCGCTTCACAATCGATGACGGGAAAACCATAGCGCTGCCCGACGGCTGCATCGATATCGTGTTCAGTCAGCAGGTTTTGGAACATGTCGATGATGCCGCCATTGATTCCTATTTTGGCGAGGAGCGCCGGGTCCTAAAGGCGACCGGCTGGGCCATTCACCAGATTCCGCACCGCCTGACCCCCTATGATTCGCACACGCGGGCATGGTTGATTCACTATTTTCCAAAGCCGCTGCATCGCGCCCTGGGCCGCATGATCGGCGCGCCCATTCCCGATCATCTCCACTTGCGCTGGCCGTGGTTCCATCGCCGCGCCCTCAAAAGGCATATCGGCAGCTGCCAGGATTTGACCCTGGAGCGGCTGAAGGCGGTGAGAAATCCGAGCTACTATGACGGCTCGGTCAGATTGCGCCGCTTGATCTCGATGATGATCGCCGTGCCCGTGGCCGGCCTGATTGCAGGCGCGCTGCTCCGCCATTTCGTCATGTTGGAAACCCTTTCGATTCGCTCCGGGCGCGCGGCATGAGCAATCCATCGGTCGAAAATTCCGAAATCCGCGCCGTGCTCGATTTTTGGCTGGTCGAGACCGACCCGGAAAAATGGTTCAGCCGCGACGATGCCCTGGACGAAGAAATTCGGGTGAAATTCTCGGGCCTGCATGAAAGGGCGGTGGCCGGCGAGCTCGCCGATTGGCGCGCCACGCCCGAGGGTTGCCTCGGCGAAATCATCCTGCTCGACCAGTTCTCGCGCAACCTTTTTCGCGGCGATCCGCGCGCCTATGCGGCGGACGCCCGGGCGCGCGAGATTATGGATCTGGCATTGGCGCGGGGCTTCGATGCGCATATGAGCGAGGACGAACGGCGATTTCTCTATATGCCCCTACAGCACAGCGAAAACGCGGCGCACCAGGCGCGCTCGGTCGAACTGTTCCGCGATCTCGAAGATGATAAGGGTTTTCAATTCACCCTTCGCCACCAGGAAATCATCACCCGCTTCGGCCGCTTTCCGCACCGCAACGCCGCCCTGGGCCGCCACAGCACGGCCGAGGAAATCGCTTTTCTGAACCAGCCCAACTCTTCTTTCTGAAATGATCTAAAATGATGTCACGCCGTCTCCGACAACAAAGCCTCGAAAGCCGGCCAGGCGACGTCCGGGTGATAGCTGTGCCCGCCCTCGGCTGGAGCCGCGCGCAGCCTGTCCGGCGCGCCGAGTTCGCGGTAGACGGCGCGCGCCGATTCGGCCACCGCCTCGGCGCCGGCATAGGGCCAGATATGATCTTCCCGGCCGGCGAAAAGCAGGACCGGAATGGGCGCCGCCAGAGCGAGAACATCGTCTATCTCCAGCCAGTTGAGAATTCCCGGAATGACGTTTTGGCCGCTACTGTCCGCGCGCCGGGCGATGGTGTCTCTGAAATAGCCGACGCAGCCGCCGAGCAGCGCGGCGGTGATACGCTTGTCAAGCGCGGCGCTGAAGAGCGCCGTCGTCCCGCCCGACGAATTGCCCATAATGTGCAGGCGGGCGAGATCGAGCGCCATCCCGTGGGCGCCGCTTTCGAGCCAATTGATCACCGCCGAGATATCGCTCACGCGCTCACCAAGGAGGGTCCGGCCGAGCAGCAGGGCGTGGTTGGCCGCATCGATGCAGGGGTCCGGCGACGGCTTGGCGATACGGCGTTCGCGGCGCTCGCCGAAGCAGGCCTGCTCCACCGCAACCGCCATGTAGCCGCGCGAGGCCGCTTGCAGGGCGTTGGGCGCGCCGCGCTGAATGCGCTCCACATCGATCGGCAGACGCACCTCGCCCCAGCTCAGATGAATGCCGGAATTCGTGCCTTGCAGGCAAATCATCACCGGCAATCGCTGCTTGAGAGACGGGTTGAAAATCACATGAATGGGAATGTCCCGCGCCGCGCCGGCGCTGAGATAACAGCTTTTGCGGATCAGATTGCCGGGCAGGCCGTGGCTTTGTTCGTGGCGGGCTCGCGGGCATCTTTCAGGCCTCGAATAGCCGCTCAACTCGGCCAGTTTGGCGCCCGCCGCATGCTGCCATTCGGCGGCATTTCGCTCACCCCCGTTGCGCCACGACAAGCGAAGGGGCACATCGTCATAGTCATGAATATGGCATTCGCTCGGGCTCAAACAGACATCGCCGGGGGGCACCGGATAAGGGTCGTCCGCGCCACCCAGCAGGCGCGCAATGCGCCGTTTAACGGCAAGCGTTTTGACATGCAGGGACACCGGCAGCGGCATGCTTCCTCCTCGGTCCGCCAGGCGTTGGCGCCAACCCGTTTACAATATTCGCCACTATACGCGATCGACCGTCGCCAAGGCGATGGCGGCGGGCGGTGTCGGCCATGATACGCATCAGCGCCTTGGATTATCTCGTCTGTACGAGAGAGACAACGATTCGCGAGGCGTTGAGCCGCATCAACAATGACCGCTCGCACGTCTTTCAGATCGTCATCGACGCCGATCGCCGGGTCATCGGTACGGTGACCGATGGCGATGTGCGCCGCGCGATGCTGCGCGAGATCGCACTCGAAGACAGTGTAGAAAAATGTATGAACGCAGCACCCATCGTCGGTCGGACGGGCGATACCGCGGCCAACCGCGACAGACTGAGCGGGGCTGAATTTTTGCCGATTGTCGATGCCGAGGGGCGCATTCAAGAGGTGCTCATTCAGGCCCGCGCGCCGTTGGCGAGCCGTGCCCTGGTCATGGCCGGCGGCTTCGGCAAGCGCCTGGGCGCCCAGACCCGGCATGTTCCCAAGCCGCTTTTGCCGGTCGGCGAGCAGCCCATTCTGGGTCGCCTGCTCGGCCAGCTTGAAGATGGTGGCGTCGAGGCGATCACCATAGCCGTGCACTATCGCGCCGAACAGGTGGAAGCGTTTGTCGCCGCGCGCGGCAATCGCGCCGAGATCAGTTTCATCCGCGAACCGCAGCCTCTCGGCACGGTCGGTGCACTGACCTTGATGCCTGGTGGCGTCGATGAAACCACGATTGTGGTCAATGGCGATGTGGTGTCGCAGGTGGATTTCGCCCATCTGCGCAAATTTCATGCCGAGCATAACCATGACGGCACCGTGGCGGTGTCACGCTACAACGTGAATATACCATTTGGTGTGTTGCGGCTCGGCGAAGACGGATTGTTTTCCGGCATCGAGGAAAAGCCGACCAATAGCTATTTTGTCGCCGCCGGCATTTACATGCTGTCGCCGGAGTTTGTCGCATTGACGCCGCGCGGCCGCTCCGTGGACATGCCGGAGCTTCTCGAGGCCGGGCGCGCCGAAGGCCTTCGGGTCGGCATCTTTCCCCTGCACGAATATTGGCGCGATGTCGGCCAGCCCGACGATTTGGCCCAGGCCAATGCGGAGAACGGCGCTTGAACGCGCTGGCCAATATTCCTGTCGCCATACCTGATTTGCGCGGCAATGAGGCCGCCTATCTGGCGCGTTGTGTCGCCGATAACTGGGTCTCCTCGGCGGGGCCGTTTGTCGCTGACATGGAGCGCCGCGTGGCTGAGATTACCGGCACCGCCCATAGCGTCGCCACGGTCAACGGCACGGCGGGCCTGCACCTCGCCTTGCTCGCCGCGGGCGTCGGCCCGGGCGATCGGGTATTGGTGCCGGATTGGACATTCGCCGCCACCGCCAACGCCGTCTTCCATGCCGGCGCCGAGCCGTTTTTCGCCGACATCGCGGATGACAGCTGGACCCTCGATGTGGCGGCGGCGCGGCGGATAATCGGGCAGCCGGACAACCGCATTCGCGCCGTCATCGCCGTCCATGCGCTCGGCCATCCGGCCGAGCTGGCGCCGCTCGGCGCCATCTGCCGGGATGCCGGCGTGGCGCTGATCGAGGATGCGGCGGGGGCGCTCGGCGCTCAATATCAGGGACGCCAGGTCGGCGGCTTCGGCGATTTCGCCGTGTTCAGCTTTAACGGCAACAAGACGGTAACCGCCGGCGGCGGCGGCATGGTGGTCACCAATAACTGCCGGGCGGCGGAGCGCATGCGCCGACTGAGCGCCCAGTCCCGCGAGGCGCCGGCATACCGCCATGATGAAGTGGCCTTCAATTATCGCATGACAAATCTCAACGCCGCCGTTGGCCTGGCCCAACTCGAACGGCTCGATGACATGCTCGCCGCCAAGCGCGCCCTGGCCGCGACCTATGATCGGGCATTGGCCGGGCGCGCCGACCTCACGCCGATGCCGCGCCGCGATTGGGCGCTGAGCAGCCATTGGCTTTATGCGGTGTTGTGTTCGTCGCCCGATTGCGCCGACGGCCTGGTCGCCTATTTGGCCGAGCGGGCGATTGATTCTTCGATCTTTTGGCTGTCGCTTTCGGCCCAGGCGCCTTACGCCGACTGCCCGCGGCAGTTGGCCGGCATCTCGCGCGGCATCTCGGGCCGCGTTGTGGTGTTGCCGTCATCAAGCTCGCTGTCGCCCGAGGACCAGGCCAGGGTTATCGCCGCGCTCGGGATGTGGCGCCAATCGGCAGGGCAATAATGAGCGCCAATACAATTCTGCTGGTCGGCGCCGGCGGGCATGCCAAGGCCATCGTCGAGGCGTTGGGCGATCATGCGCTGACGGCCTATGTCGATGGCGTGGCGGCGTCCTGGTTGGCCGCGCGGCGAATTGGCGATGACGAGACGGCTCTGAAATCGGTCGATCCGGCGAATTTCGTCCTGGGGATGGGGGGCGTCACGCGAAAAATGCTGGAGCGCCGCTTTTTGCTGTTTGAGCGCTATCTCGCATCGGGCCGCGCGGCGCCGCCGATCCGCCACCCGGCGGCTCATGTCAGCCCTTCCGCGCAAATTGAAGAAGGCGCCATCATTCTTGCCGGTGCCGTCGTTCAGCCGGGCGCCGTGATCGGACCCGCCGCGATCGTCAATACCGGCGCCATTGTCGAGCATGATTCACATCTCGGTGCCGGCAGCCATCTGGCGCCGCGCGCTGTTCTTCTCGGCGGCGTTACGGTTGGCCGCTGCGCCATGATCGGTGCCGCGGCGGTCGTGCTGCCGCGATGCGAGATCGGTGACGGCGATCTTGTGCCGGCGAATCATCTCTATTCGATGAAGGACGGATCGCCATGAGCGCCGTGCTGATTATCGCCGAGGCGGGCGTCAATCACGATGGCGAGTTCGACCGCGCGCTGGCACTGGTCGACGCGGCGGCGCGGGCGGGCGCCGATATCGTCAAGTTTCAGGCCTTCCGCGGCCGTGACCTGGTTGCCGGCGGCGCGCCCACCGCCGCCTATCAACGAGAGAAAACCGGCCATGACGAGCAGCGCGCGATGCTCGAGCGGCTCGAGCTTTCGCTCGATCAATTGGCCGGGATCGCCAAACATTGCCGCGCCCGCGATATGGAATTTCTCTGCACCGCGTTCGATTCGACGATGATCGCGGCGCTCACGGATATGGGCATGCGGCGCATCAAGGTGGCGTCCGGTGAGCTCGACAATCTGCCGGCCCTGGCGCATGTCGCCGCGAGCGGCCTGCCGGTCCTGTTGTCGACCGGCATGGCGACGCTTGAAGAAGTGCGGCTTGCGGTCGAGACGTTGCGCCAGGGCGGCGCCGGCGACATCACCCTGTTGCACTGTACCTCGCTCTATCCGGCGCCGATGGAAAGCGTGAACCTGCGCGCCATGCAGACCCTGCGTCAACATTTCAATCTCCCGGTGGGCTATTCCGACCATAGCCTTGGCGATCATGTGGCGGTCGCCGCCGTGGCGCTTGGCGCCTCGGTGATCGAGAAACATCTCACTCTGGATCACGCTCTTGCCGGCCCCGACCATGCGGCATCGCTCAACCCCGACGAATTTGCCGCCATGAGCGCGCGCTTGCGCGCCACGGAGGTGGCTCTTGGCGATGGGGTGAAGGCGCCGAGCCCGGCCGAGCTGGAAGTTGCCGAAGTGGCGCGCAAGAGCTGGCACGCGGCGACCGACCTTGCGGCGGGCGCGCTGTTGGCCGCCGGCGATGTTTGCCTGAAACGGCCGGCGACAGGACTATCCGCGGCGCAATCGCCGATCGGCCATCGCCTCAAGATCGCGCGCGCGGCGGATGAGCCGATCCGCGAGGTGGATATCATGGCCGTGGAGCGCTCTCGTTGAGCATTGTTCTCTCGGTTTCCAGCAGCCGCGCCGATGTTGGAATTCTCGCGCCGGTGTGGCGCCTGCTCGCCGCCGAGCCCGGCGTGGAATTACACATATTCCTGACCGGCGCGCATGTCAGCGACACGGCCTTGGCCGCCACCGCCCTGCCGGACGGGGCCGAGGTGCATCGGGGCGGCGCCGATCTCGCCGGGCGCGCGGCAGCCGAGGCGGCGGCGGCGGCGCCGGAGATTGCCGCGGCGATGGTGCGCCTGACCGCCAAGATCGCACCCGACGCCGTGTTGGTGATCGGTGACCGGCTCGACATGCTGCCTGCCGCGATGGCGACGCTGGCCTTTAATCTGCCTCTCATACATCTGCATGGCGGCGAAAGCTCGGAGGGCGCGGTCGATGAGCGTATCCGCCACGCCATTAGCAAGCTCGCCCATCTGCACTGTGCCGCCACCGTGCAAGCCGCCACGCGCCTCAGCCGGATGGGAGAGGAGCCGTGGCGCATTCACGTCACCGGCGCGCCGGGGCTGGACGGGCTGCTGGCGGCGCCCGAAATGGGCGCCGGCGAATTGGCCGCGGAGCTCGGCCTTTCCTCGGGCGATGGGTTCTACCTCGTCACCGTGCATCCCGAGACCAATGCCGGGGAGCCACTGCGCCCGCTTGAAGCGGTCCTCGCCGCTCTCGACGATGCGGCGCGGCCAACCGTGCTGACCGCGCCCAACGCGGATCCGGGCGGCGCCGAAATCCGCGCCCGCATCGAAGCCTTCGCGGCGCCGCGTCCGTGGGCGCTGTTCCGCGATACTCTCGGTGTTCGCCTCTATGCCAACGCCATGCGCCATGCCGCGCTGATGCTCGGCAATTCATCCAGCGGCATCGTCGAAGCGGGCCTTTTCGGCCTGCCGGTCATCGATGTCGGCGGGCGCCAGGCGGGGCGCGAGAGGGCGGCCAATGTGCGCCATTCTGCCGCCGATCCAGAAACCATTCGAACAATGCTGGCCGAGGCGGGAGGCGCTCCGCGGGCGCCGCGCGCCCCCCGCGCCTCGCTCTACGGCGATGGCCATGCGGCACCCCGCATCGCGGCGCTGGTCGCCAACCTGCCGGCGCGCGAAAAACTCCTGATCAAGAGATATTCGGAACAGGCCGCCGAATTTTCATCTCCCTGGGCCGAAAATGCGGCGGCCTGAAGCGCCATGAGAGCGCCATGAATCAAGGCGCGGGCAAACCGTTTCGCCGCGTCTTTCTGGTGGCGCATTCACAATATCGCTATGTCTTGCTCGCCCTGGCGCGCCGCCTGCATGCGCAGAAGAACAGCAAGCTGCACCTCTATGTCACAACCCCTCAGGAGGAAAGTTTTTATCGCCAGAATTCCGAGCCCGGCCTGTTCGAGACGATCGAAATCGCGTTCCGCCTATATGATGCCGTGGGCGCGCAGGATCTCGACGAGGCGAAAGTCGTTGCCGAGGCGCGAAAGAATGAAAATTGGCTGGGCTGTACATATAACCATATCAACATTTCCGACCGCCATCTCGGCCGCGGCTATGCCTTGGCCGGCTACCATCATCCCCGTTCGCGCTACTCCGAGGGCACCGACTATGTTCAGATGCTGCAGGCTTACAACGGGCTTTTTGCATATTGGCGAAATCAGTTTTACCTCAAGCAGCCGAGCGTGATTATCCAGGGCGGCAAGGTGCTGGCGGTGATCGCCAGAAGCATGGGCATCCCGTTTCGCCAGATCGCCGGCGCGCGCGTTCAAAATTATCACTATTGGGCGCAAGACGAATATTTCGAAACCGATGAACTCGACGCCGCCTTTGCCAGTACTTCGGGCGACCTCGACGTCGCGGCGGCGATGGACAGGCCCTATCTTTCGCACCGCACGATCCGCGATGCTTTTCTGGCAAAAAAACGCTGGCGAAATTTGCCCAAGCGGCTGCTTCTCATCGTCGCCCGCCATATCTATTGGCGCCTGCGGCGCTATGAGAAGGCGCGCGGTTATCTGTTGCGCGAACGGCTGGTTTATGAGCTTCGCCTGCAGCGCGACCTGGCCCGCTATATCGGTTCCCACATGCCCAATTTGGAAAGCCTCGGCGACAAGCCTTTCGTGTTCTTCCCGCTGCATACCGAGCCGGAAATGGCGCTTCAGACGCTGTCGCCCGAATATTTTTATCAACATGCCGCCATTGCCGCGATATCGCGGGATCTGCCCGCCGGATACAAGCTTGTCGTGAAAGACACGCCCTATTCCCTCGGCCGCCGCCCGAGCGATTTCTATGACCAGATCCGCGACCTCAAGAATGTCATCCTTCTCGAAACACTCGAGCCCGGCCTTGATATCGTGCGCCGTGCGAAGGCGGTGGTCACGATAACCGGAACCGCCGGATTCGAAGCGGCCGCCCTCGGCAAGCCGGTCATCAGCTTCGGGCGGCACAATCTCTTCGCCCTGTTGCCGCATGTCTGGACCGTCAGCGACGAGACCCGCCTCAAGGATTATCTTGCCGCGGCGCTGACCGCTGAATTCGATACTGAAAAGGCGCTTCGCGATGGTGCGCGCTTTCTCGAGGCCATGATCGGCATGAGTTTCGATCTGCGCGGCTATGATTATATCGATCTCAAAAGTTTCGATCCCGAGGCCGTCGACGAGGCGACCCAGGCGCTCTATCGGAGCTTCGAAAGCAAACCTTCGGTGCTGGCGCGGTCGGGGTGATGGTGAAGCCGGTTTCATCGAGCGGGCGCGAGATGGCGTCCCATTCCGCGACGCTCGTCACGCCCCATTCGTTCACCGCCGATCTGCATGGCATCGGTGTGCGCGCGGGTGATGTCTTGTGTGTGCATCTTTCGATGAAGAGCCTTGGCTTCGTGATCGGCGGTGCGCGAACCATCATTGAGGGCCTGAGCGCCAGTGTCGGCGAAGCTGGAACGCTGATGATGCCGACCTATTCGGGCGATCTCTCCGACCCCGCGGAATGGGCGCACCCGGCGGTGCCGAGCGAATGGGTGGAAACGATCCGCGGCGAAATGCCGGCTTATGACGCGTCGCGGACTCCGACCCGCGGCATGGGCGTCGTGCCGGAACTTTTCCGCCATCAGCCGGGCGTCGTTCGCAGCCCGCATCCGCAATCCTCCTTTGCCGCGCTCGGACCGGACGCCGGCGCGCTCGTCGGCGCGCACCCGCTCGACAACCGTTTCGGACCGGATTCGCCGCTCGGTCAATTGATGGCGCTCGGCGGCAAGGTATTGTTGCTCGGCGCGCCTTACGACACGACGGCCCTCTTTCATCTGACGCAGCATCTGGTCGGTGGCGCCGAGCGCGTGACCAGGCGATCTCCCGTCACTGTCGAGGGGCATCGGGAATGGGCTGAATATAGCGATGTGAATTACCCGATCGACTGGTTCGACGACGGCATGGCGATGTTGATCGACAAGGGGATCGCCCGCCTCGGCACTGTCGGGGCGGCGCGAACGGTGCTTTTGCCGGCAACCGAAGCGGTCGAGGCGGCGGTCGCATGGCGCCGGCGCACGAGCCGATGAGCTGTGGCCGATGAGCCGAACAGCGGCACCGATTCCCGTGCGCATCATCGCGCGGCTCGATATCAAGGGAGCGAATGTCATCAAGGGCGTGCATCTCGAGGGCTTGCGTGTCATCGGATCGCCCGGAGAAATCGCCCGGCGCTACTACAAGACGGGCGCCGATGAAATTCTTTACATGGACGTCGTGGCATCGCTTTACGGCCGCAACAATATTCTTTCAGTCGTTGAGGAAGCGGCGCGCGAAGTGTTCGTTCCAATGACCGTCGGCGGCGGCATTCGCACGGTCGAAGACATCGTCGCGGCGCTCAGAAGCGGCGCCGACAAGGTCGCCGTGAACACGGCGGCAATCGCCCGCCCGGAATTCCTCGGCGAAGCGGCCACCATATTCGGCAGTCAATGCATCCTGCTTTCGGTCGAGGCAAAACGGCGTGCGCCGGACCGCTGGGAGGCGCTGACCGACAATGGGCGCGAAACCAGCGGCGTGGACGTGCTCGATTGGGTGGTTGAAGCGGAGCAACTCGGCGTCGGCGAAATTCTGCTCACCTCGGTCGATATGGAAGGCACGCGGCGCGGCTTCGATAAGGAACTTATCGCGGCGGTGCGCGAGCGCGTTCAGGTTCCGGTGATCGCCTGCGGTGGCGCCGGGCAAGCGGATGATGTCGTCGACCTGGTCGCCGAGTCCGACTGCGACGCCGTCTGTTGCGCGTCGATATTTCATTACGATGTGGCGCCGATCGGAGCGGTAAAGCAAGCGCTCGTCGCGGCGGGGCATGGGGCGCGGCTATGATCGTCATTGTCGATTACGGCCGGGGAAATCTATTCAGCCTGAGCAAGGCGCTTGACCGGAACGGGGCACGCCACTGTATCTCCGATCAAGCGGCACTGGTGCGCCGGGCTGATAGCCTTATTCTACCGGGCGTTGGTGCATTTGGCGCTTCGATGGCGGCGCTTCGGGCGCGCGATCTCGTGGCGCCTTTGCAGGGCGCCGTGCGGGCCGGAACGCCGCTGCTCGGAATCTGCCTCGGCATGCAGATACTGGCCGTGGCGGGCGATGAATTCGGGCGCCATGAGGGGCTCGGCTTTATCCCCGGCACCGTTCGGCGGCTGCCGGCGCCACGGGCCGACGATGCGGAGGCCGTTCGAATACCCAATGTCGGGTGGCGGCGACTCGAATCATGCCGGGCGGATGCGTTGACCCGGGAATTTGGCGACGCCGAGATGATGTATTTTACGCATTCATTCGGCATGGCCGTGGAGGACGTCGACAATGTCGTGGCGACGGTGCGCGTGAATGGCCTCGACGTGCCGGCGATCGTGCGCCACGGCGCGATATGCGGCTGCCAGTTTCATCCCGAGCGCAGCGGCGAGGCCGGCCTCGCCCTGTTGGCGCGTTTCGTCGATCGGGGAGATGCCGATCTGGCGCGCCCTCAAACGAGTTCGATCGGAGGAAATTAAGGCAATGGCGTCGTTTGAAGAGGGTGGAAAGACCTTCGTCGAGCATCCGCATGAGGGATCGCTTGAGGTAAAATACGGGTTGCCGCCCGAGGTCAAGTTCTGCACGAATTGTGTTATCTCCAACCAGCGGCCGTCATCGGCGGCCGAATTCCGGCATCGGCCCGATTCGAAAAAAACGACCATCGGATTCGATGATGCCGGTATGTGCGATGCCTGTCGTTACGCCGAGCGAAAAAACGCCGCTGTCGATTGGCGCGAGCGCGAAGCCAAACTGCGCGAGCTGTGCGATCGTTATCGTTCCCGCAACGGCTCTTACGACTGTCTCGTACCCGGCTCGGGCGGCAAGGATTCCGTTTTCGCCTCGCATACCCTCAAAGCCGAATACGGCATGCATCCGCTGACATGCACATGGGCGCCGCACCTCTACACCAATGTCGGTTGGCGCAATTTCGAAAATTGGATTCACAAAGGCGGTTTCGATAATTACCTGTTCACGCCGAATGGCGAGATCCACAGAAAACTAACGCGCCTCGCCTACATAAATCTGCTTCACCCCTTTCAGCCATTCATCCTGGGCCAGAAAAATTTTGCCCCCAAGGTGGCGCAGCGCTTCGATCTGCCGCTCGTATTTTATGGCGAGAACGAGGCCGAATACGGCAATCCGATCGGCGAAAATACCGAGGCGCAACGCAGGGCGGAATATTTCTCGGCCGAAACCGGCGATTTGGACTCGATCTATCTGGGCGGGGTGCCATTGTCGCGGATGCCCGAGCACGGTATCGAGCCGACCCAGCTCGAGCCTTATTTGCCGGCCGACCCCGCGGCGCTCGACGCCGGCGAGATCGAGGTCCATTACCTCGGCTATTATTTGAAATGGACGCCACAGCAAAATTATTATTACGCCGTTGAACATATACAGTTTGAAGCGAACAGCGAGCGCACCGAAGGAACCTATTCGAAATATAATTCCATCGACGACAAAACCGACCCGTTCCACTACTGGACAACGCTGGTCAAGTTTGGAATTGGCCGCGCCACTTACGATGCGAGCCAGGAGATTCGCAACCGACATATTGAGCGCGACGAGGCGGTGGCCCTGGTGCGGCGTTACGATGAAGAATTTCCGCGTAAATATTTTCCCGAATTTCTCGAATATCTGAGCCTTGATGAAGAGGAATTTTTCGACATCGCGGATCGCTTCCGCTCGCCCCATCTGTGGCGCAAGACCAACGAGGGCTGGGAACTCCGGCACAAGGTGGCGTGAGCGATCTGCTGATAATCATTCCGGTGCGCGGCGGCTCGAAGCGGCTGCCCGGCAAGCACACCCGCCTGCTGGCCGGGCGCAATTTGCTTGAACGTACCCAGGATGCGATTGGCGAGGCGGATCTTGGCGCACCGGTATTGCTGACCACCGATGACGAAGAGATCGCCGGGCGCGGCCGCGCGTTGGGCTGGCAGGCGCCGTTCTTGCGCCCGGCGGCACTGGCCGGAGATAGCGCGCCGACCTTGCCTGTCTTGCTCCATGCGCTCGATTGGTGGCGCCGCGATAGCGGCCGAGATCCCGAACTTGTGCTGTTGCTGCAAACCACCTCGCCGATGCGGAGCGCCGATATGTTGCGCGCCGCGGTGGCGCTGCTCGCCCGGCGTGACGAGGCTGATGCGGTGGTCGGGGTGCGGCGCCTCGGCCTTGGAGCGAACCGGATTTTCCCGCTCGATGCCGGCGGTTTTCTGACCCCGCTTGCACCGTCCGAAAGTGCCGCGCCGCTGTTCGTTCCCAATGGAACGCTCTATCTGATTCGCAGCGTCTCGCTGCGTCGCCATGGTACGCTTTTTCCGCCGGCAACGCTGCCATTGGAGATGGATAGCGTTGCATCGGTCGATGTCGATACCGAGGCGGATTGGCGTCTTGCCCAGGCGCTTCTGAGCGGGCAGGCAGCGCCGCCGCCCCGATAACGGAACAAAAAAAATGTCTCCCCGAGCATTCTTCGACACTTGCCGCCAACTCGGCTTGGCGCGTTCGACGGCGCTGGCGATACTCTGCCTCGACCTCGTCAGCGTGTTGTTCGAGGGCATCGGCATCGGCATGATTCTGCCGATTCTCGATTATCTCGAAGGCAGCGGCGATGTCGGCGCCCTGGCCGGCCAATCGACCATTTGGCGGTTTCTGGTCGCGGTTTTTGACGGGCTCGGCATAGAGATCTCGCTGCCTTCGCTGTTGCTGGCGTCGCTGTTGTTTTTGTGCGCCGGCATCGGCTTTGTTTATGGCCGCACGGTTTATGCCGGTGCGGCGCGCTTTGGCGTCATCCGTGAGGTGCGGGAGCGGGCCTTTCGCCGCTATCTCGACACCCGCCTCTCCTATAGCGAGGGGGATGAGCTTGGCCAGGCCGTGAACGATTTCACGACCGAGGCGGAACGCGCGTCGAGCTGCGTCTTTCAGGTCCTCACTCTGATCGGCGGAACGATTCTTATACTGTCCTATTTTGGACTGGCGCTGGCGGTTTCGCCGCCGATGGCGCTGGCGATTCTTCCCATCGTGGCGCTCGCCGCGCTCGGCGTGCGCGGCATGATCCGCAAGAGCCGCGATGTCGGTGAACAAGTTACCGAGGCCAATCAGGCGCTTGGCAGCTTCCTTGTGGAGCGCCTCAAATCGCACCGCTTCATTCGCCTGTCCGGTACCGAAGTGGCCGAATCCGGCACCATGAAGCAGATTGCACGGCGCCAATATGGCCGCTATGTGCACGTTCTGGCGCTCGGCGCACGGGTCGCGGCGGTGGTCGAAATTCTCGGCGCCGTGGCGATCCTGGGCTTTCTTTATTTCGGCTTCATCGTCTTCGAATTGTCGCTCGGCGAGATCGGCCTGTTCCTCGCCGCCATTCTCCGGCTGATGCCGCGGGTGCGCGAAGTGATGGGCACGCGCCAGGCTCTGGTGTCGTTCGTCGGCAGCCTCGCGGCGCTGCAACGCCGCTTCGACCAGATGGCGCGGGCGCGCGAAAGTGAATCCGGCGTGCGGCCCTTCAAGGCACTTCACGCCGGCATCGAATTCCAAACCGTCAGTTTCGCCTATGGCGGCGCCAATACGGCTGCCCTGAACGGCATCGACCTGACCATTCCGAGCGGCCGTATTACCGCCCTGGTGGGGCCGTCGGGCGCCGGTAAATCGACCTTGATCGACCTCCTGCCGCTGCTGCGCGAGCCCAGCGCCGGGCAAATATTCTTCGATGGAACGCCGCAGTCCGAATTTGAATTGAAGAGCCTGCGCGCCGCCATCGCCTATGCGCCGCAGACACCGCAAGTGTTCAATGCCAGCGCCGCGGCGCATATCGCCTATGGCGGGGCGGGCGCGGCGCGGCGCGATATCGAGGCCGCCGCCCGCCTCGCCGGTGCCCATGAGTTTATCGAGGCCCTGCCCGAGGGTTATGATTCACCGGTCGGTGAAGATGGCGTGCGGCTTTCAGGCGGCCAGCGTCAGCGTCTCGACCTCGCCCGCACCCTGGTGCGCGGCGCGCCGATTCTCGTTCTCGACGAACCGACGAGCAATCTGGACGCCGACGCCGAAGCGGCGTTTCGCGCCGCGCTGGAGCGCATTCGCCGGGAAACCGACATGACCATTATCGTCGTCGGCCATCGCCTGTCGACGGTCGCGATCGCCGATCAAATCGTGATTATGGAGGCCGGCTGTGTTAGCGATACGGGAAGCCACGCGGAGCTGTTGGCGCGCGGCGGCTGGTACGCCTCGGCCTTCGCCAAGCAGCAAGGGCCGGTGGATATGAACGCCGCTTCGGACCCGGGCGAAGATGTGAAATGAAAAAAGCCGACATTGGAAGGACCGGATGAACAGCGACCTTAATTTTATCGCCGGTGGCGCCGCTATGGACGATCGCGGCAAGCTGCAATTTTGCAATGATTTCGACATGGCGGCGGTGCGCCGGTTTTATGTCGTCTCCAATCATGAAACGCGCTTTGTCCGCGCCTGGCACGCCCACAAACAGGAAGCCAAATATGTCTATGTGGCGAGCGGCGCGGCGCTCGTGGCGGCGGTCGAGGTCGATGATTGGGAGGCGCCCGATGCGGCGCTGGAAATCAATAAATTCGTGCTCGCCGAAGACCGGCCGGGCGTGCTCTATGTGCCCGGCGGCTATGCCCATGGCTTCATGACGCTCAGGCCCGACACGCGGCTGCTGTTTTTTTCCACCGTGGCGCTCGGCGAAAGCCTCGATGACGATGTGCGTTACCCGTTCGACTACTGGAACCCGTGGACGGTGATTCCGCGTTGAGCAATTCGCCGCCGCCGCCGGCATTGAACCCAGCATTGAACAATGACTGAAATATCGAAAATCGACCGACTTGCGCCGTTGCCCGCGCTTGGCCCGGATGAACCCATATCCAAGGCGTTTGAGAGTCTGGGCGATCGCTACGGCGCGATTGTCGCGGTTGTCGGTGATGACGGGCGGCTTTGTGGAATCGTTTCCGCCGGCGATTTGCGGCGCGCCATTCTGAATGGCCAGGTGCGCTCGACGGCTCTCGACGAGGTGATGAACAGGACGCCCGTGACCATTCTCGGGAGCGAGCTGGAGAGCGCTGAAAGCGCCGATGCGGCGCTCGCCCGCCTCAAGGCGCTCTACGCCACCGAACAGATGCATGTCATGGTTCCGGTGGTCGATGGCGGGCGCCGTCCGCTCGGCATGATCGACGTGCAGTCGCTGTTGATGCGCGCGCCCGGCAGCGATTTTTCGCCGCGCCGGCGCACCGTTCTGGTGGTCGGCGGCGCCGGTTACATAGGCTCGGTTCTGGTGCGCAAACTGCTCGTCGACGGCTGGGCGGTGCGGGTGCTCGATGTCTTTCTCTATGGCCGCCAATCGCTGAGCGGGCTGGCCGGCGAAATCGATATCGTGACCGGCGACGCCAAGAACATAGACACACTCGTCGAGGTGGTCGAGGGCGTCGATGCGGTCGTCTATCTGGCCGAGCTGGTCGGCGATCCCGCCGTGAGCCAGGCGCCGCAAACGGCGCTGAAGACAAATTATCTCGCCGTTACGGCGCTCGCCCAGCTCTGCGAATATCTCAACATCAACCGTTTCGTCTATACCTCCTCATGCAGCGTTTACGGCGCCAGCACCAACCCCGATGAGTTTCTGACCGAGCTCTCCGCGACCGCGCCGGTCAGCCTTTACGGCAAGATCAAATTAATGGTCGAGGAGGCGGTGCTGTCGATGGCGCGCCGGCCCAATCAATTGTTCGCGCCGACGATTCTCAGGCTCGGCACCGTCTATGGCTGCTCGCCCCGGGCGCGCTTCGATCTCGTCGTCAACACCCTGACCAAACATGCGCTCACGCGCGGCGCCATCGATCTTTTCGGCGGCGAGCAATGGCGCCCCCATGTTCATGTCGGCGACGTCGCGCGCGCCATCGTCGGCGTGCTCGATGCGCCGCTCGATTCGGTGCGCGCCGAGATCTTCAATGTCGGCGACAGCGAACAGAACTACACCATCAACGCGATCGGCGATATCGTCGGCGCGGTTTTTCCCGGCCTCACCGTCAACCGAATCAACAGCTCGGTCGATGCGAGAAACTATCGGGTGAATTGCGTCAAGCTGCACGGGGCGCTGGCCTTCGAAATCGAAACCGATGTCGCGGCCGGCGTGCGTGAGTTGAAGGCGGCGCTTGAATCCGGCGCTCTCGGCGATCTCGATCAAGCGGGCTACAGCAATTTGCAAACCGTGCAGGAACTGGCCTTCGATTGAAGCGGCGAAGCAAGAGAGAAAAATGAGCGAAGCCTTTATTCCCTATGCCCGCCAAAGCCTCGACGAGGACGATATCGCGGCGGTGGTCGAGGTATTGCGCGGCGATTGGCTCACCCAGGGGCCCAACATTGCCGCCTTCGAGGCGGCCGTCGCGGCGCGTGTCGGCGCCCGCCACGGCATTGCCGTCGCCACCGGCACGGCGGCGCTCCACTGCGCCTGTTATGCCGCGGGCGTCGGCCCGGGCGATGAGGTGATCACCGCGCCGATCACCTTCGCGGCGAGCGGCAATTGCGCGCTTTATCTCGGCGCCGAGGTTAAATTTGCCGATATCCGTCGCGATACCTACTGCCTCGATCCAGCCAGGCTCGAGGCCGCCATCACGGCCAAGACCAAGGCCATCATCCCGATCGATTATACCGGCCAGCCGGCCGACATGGACGAGATCAACGAAATCGCCGCGCGCCACGGCATCACGGTTATCGAGGATTCCGCGCACTCCCTGGGAGCGACCTATAAGGGCCGTAGCGTCGGCTCGCTGGCGGCGATGAGCATTTTTTCCTTCCATCCGGTCAAAGCCGTGGCGATGGGCGAGGGCGGCCTGATCGCCACCGACGATGACGATCTCGCCGCCGCGCTGCGCCTCTTCCGCACCCATGGCATCACCAATGACGGCGCCGCCATGCGTCTCGCCTCCCAGGCCGCCGACAAGGATGGCGGCGGCCATGCCAAAGCCAATGCGAGCGACCGAGCACCCTGGTATTACGAAATGCAGGAATTGGGTTTCAACTACCGCGTCACCGATATCCAATGCGCCCTCGGGCTCAGCCAATTGGCCAAGCTCGACGGCTTTCTGGCGCGCCGCCGCGAGATCGCGGCGCGCTACAGCGCCGCCTTCGGCCAGTCCGAACTGCTCATTCCGCCGCATCAGGAGAGCGACCGCGAGAGCGCCTGGCACCTCTATATGCTGCGCCTGCGGCGCGACCGTTTGCGCAAAAGCCGGCGGCGGATTTTTGAGCAGCTTCGCGCCCGCAAGATTGGCGTGCATGTGCATTACATTCCGCTTCACCTACAGCCCTACTATCGGGAAAAATTTGGCTACAAGCGGGGCGATTTTCCCGAGTCCGAGGCCTATTACGATGCCGCCCTTACCATTCCGTTGTTTCCGGCAATGACCGATTCCGATTGCCGGCGCGTCATCGATGCGGTGCTTTCTTGCGTCGGCTGATGGGACGGACGGTCGCTATCGTTCAGGCGCGCATGGGATCGACACGCCTGCCCGGGAAAATTCTTCTGCCGCTGGCGGCGCAAAGCGTGCTCGGCCATGTGCTGACGCGGTGCGCGGCCATAGCGGGCGTTGATGACGTGTGTTGCGCGACGACGGATCTGGCCGAGGATGATGTCGTGGCGGCGGAAGCGGCGCGCCACGGCGCCGCGGCCTATCGCGGCCCGGCCGAGGATGTGCTGGCGCGCTACGCCGGCGCGGCGCAAGAGCTGGAAGCCGATGTGGTGCTCCGCGTGACCAGCGATTGCCCGGCCATCGACCCGGCGATATGCGGCGCGCTGCTCGATCTGCGCAAGCGCACCGGCGCCGGCTACGCGGCCAACAATATGCCGCCCTCCTGGCCGCACGGGCTCGACTGCGAAGCCTTCACCCGGGCGGCGCTGAACGCCGCCGACGCCAATGCCGCGCGCAGCTTCGAACGCGAGCATGTCTCGCCGTGGATGCGCGAGGCGGCCGAAATAGCGCGCGCCAACCTTGCGGCGCCGCCGGGCCTGCCGGGCACGACGCGCTGGACCCTCGATTACCCCGAGGATTACGCCTTCCTCAAAGCCTTGTTCCGCCACCTCCCGGGCGGCGCGGAAGGCCATGCCATGGCCGCCGTGTTGGGCGTTCTCGCCGACCATCCCGAAATCGCGGAGATCAATCTCTCGCGTCACGGCGCCACCAAGGCGGCCCCTTTCGGCGCCCTCAACCAACAACCGAATGTGAGAAACGAGCAACATGGCTAAAGATTTATTCTGCACCCTCGGCCCCGCTTCGATGAACAAAAGGGTGTTGAACCGCCTCGAGGAGCTCGGCGCGACATTGTTCCGCATCAACCTGTCGCACACAAAACTCGAGGACGTCGCCGCGGTCATCGATTTCATTCAATCGCACAGCGCGGTGCCGGTCTGCCTCGACAGCGAAGGCGCGCAAATTCGCACCGGCAGCCTGGCGCAAGGCAGTGTGGCGGTACAGGAGAGCACCGTCATTTGCGCCCGCCGAGAGACCGTGGCCGGCGATGCCCAAACCCTCAACTTCTACCCCCATGGCATCGTCGATTCTCTCGAAGTCGGAGATTTTATCAGCATCGACTTCAACGCCGTGCTGGTGCAGGTGATCGAGATAACGGCGGCGGGCGCGATGATGCGCGTGTTGACCGGCGGCGTCATCGGTCAGAACAAGGCGGTAACGGTCGAGCGGCCGATCGATATGCCGCCATTGACGGACAAGGACCGTGCCGCGCTCCGGATCGGCCGCGACAAGGGCCTCGAACATGCCGCCCTGTCTTTCGCCAACAGGGAAACGGATGTCGATGCCATCCGCGAGATCGTCGGCGCCGAGACATTTGTGATTTCGAAAATCGAGTGCCGCAACGGCCTCCACAATCTGGCCGAGATCGCGGCGAAATCCGATGGCCTGCTGATCGACCGCGGCGACCTGTCGCGCGAATTGCCGGTCGAGCGCATTCCGGCATTGCAAAAACATATTGTGCGCATCGCCAAGGTGGCCGGACGCAAGGTCTATGTGGCGACCAATCTGTTGGAATCGATGATCACCGCGCCCGGCCCGACCCGCGCCGAGGTCAATGACGTCTACAACACGCTCGTCGATGGCGTCGACGGCTTGGTGCTGGCGGCGGAAACGGCGATCGGCGCGCATCCCATCGGCTGCGCCAGCATGATCGTAAAATTGATTCGCGAATACGAAGCCGGCCCCGAAGCCGCGGCGGGCGGCTATGATCTCGAATCGGCGTCGCTCCTGGTCGAGCCGCATGGCGGCCGGCTTGTGCACCGCGAGCAGGAGGCGCCGGCGGCGGCGGAACTCGCCCGCCTCGCCAGCCTCACCGTTGAGCACAACGTGTTGATGGACTGCCAGCAGATCGCCCACGGCACCTATTCGCCGCTCACCGGATTCATGACCCAGGAAATGTTGCGCTCGGTGTTGCGCGACAACCGCCTGCCGCAAGGCGAGGCCTGGACCCTGCCGATCGTGCTTCAGGTCGACAGCGTCCGGGCCGGCGAAATTCACCCCGGCGAGCGCATCCTGCTCAAGAGCGAGGCCGGCGTCGCGCATGCGCTGCTCGACGTCGCCGAGGTCTATGCGCTCGATTTCGACGCCGTTGTCGAGCCCTGGTTCGGTACCGCCTCGATGGATCATCCCGGCGTGGCGCGCTTGGCCGGCGGCGGCGGCCATCTTGTCGGCGGCGATATCACCCTGTTCGCGCGCCTGCCGTCGCCCTATCGCCAATTCGAACTTACCCCGGCGCAGACGCGCTTCGTCTTTTCGCATAAGGGTTGGAACCGGGTGGTCGGCTTTCATACCCGCAATGTCATTCACCGGGTGCATGAACATATTCAGCTCAGCGCATTGGAGCGGAGCGGCGCCGATGGCCTTTATGTAAGCCCCGTCATCGGGCCCAAGAAATCAGGCGATTTTCTGCCCGAGCCGATCATGCGCAGCTATCAGATGATGCTGGACGGGGGGCTTTACCCGGCGGGCAAGGTGGTGCTCGGCAGCTTCGCCACCTATTCGCGCTATGCCGGCCCGCGCGAGGCGGTTTTCACGGCGCTTTGCCGCAAGAACATGGGCTGCTCCCATTTCATCGTCGGGCGCGACCATACCGGCGTCGGCGATTTCTATGCGGCAGAGGAAATTCCCGCCCTGTTCGACAGTCTGGGCGATATCGGCCTCACGCCGATTTTCTTCGACGCTATCGGCTATGATCCGAAAGCCGAGGCGTATGTGGCGCTCGGCGCGGCTGAAACGCTGGAGCCGATCAGCGGCACCGACATGCGCCAGGCGCTGCGCGCCGGCGAGGCGCTGCCGGATTGGTTCATGCGTGACGTCATTCAGGACATGTTGCGGGCCGAGCTCAATGCCGGACAGCCGGTTTTCTCCGAATGAGGCGGCACGGGCAGACCGATGCCGCTGCCGGTGCGCTCTATGCCGCGTCCCGCCCCTTCGACTGGGCGCGCAACGTCTCCAGCCGTTTGCGGATAGCGGCGAGATGAGACTCGCGGATTTCAGAGCATTGCTCGCCGCCGGCGAGATTGTCCTTCGCGAAGGGGTCGTTTTGGAGGTCGTAAAATTCGCCCAGCTCGGGGACGAAATTCTCGGCCCGCGCGATGCTTCGGTGGCCGGCCGAACGGACGCTGAAATAAAGCGGCTTGGTGGCGATGTCGCAGCGCCCGAGGCCGGCATTCTCGCTCCACACCAGCGTTTCGGGATGTTCGCGCCGCGCCGCGATCGGAATGCCCTGAAAGACTTCCGGTGGCGCGATTCCGGCGATATCCAGAATCGTCGGCGCCAGGTCGAGATGGCTCGAAAGCGCGTCGATGGTTTGCGGCGCGATGCCGCGGCCGTTGACGATGAGCGGAACGTGAAGATGCTCGTCATAGAACAGGCGCGGAAGATTGCTGCCAAGGCCGCGATGCGGCGCGCCGGCTTCGGTTCCGTGATCGCCGGTGATGACGATGACCGTATCCTCGGACACGCCGTGGCGCCTGAGCATGTGGCGCAGCGCGCCGAGCTGCTCGTCGACCAGGGCGAGTCCCATATCGTAAAGAACGCCGCGCTGTTCGGGCGGGCGCCCCTTGGAGATGCGGCGGTAGGCGCGAATTCCGTCACTGATGCGCCGCGGCGTCGGTCGGGCCAGCAATTTGGAGATTTGCAGCTTCGCCTCATGCAGATCGAAATAATGCAGGAGGGCAAAAAACGGCTGCTCCGAACGCCGCGCCAGAAAGCCGTCAAACTGCCTGTTGACGGTGCCGGCATCGAAGGCGCGGCGGTTGGAAAGCAGGTGAATACGCTTGTTAAACCGGCTGAACAGTTTCTTGCGCCGCTCGATGCGCCGTTGCGTGCGTCGGCTGAGCCCGTTCTCGCCGAGGGCAAATTGATAATCGGATTTAAGCGCCGCGATTTTTTCGAGGCAGGCGCCGGGAGCCGCGTCGAGCAGCTTGCGTTCGGCCCGCACGGCGGCCAGCAAGGGCGCCCGGGGGCGGCCGCTCGGCGGTGCGCCGGCGCGATCGAGAGCGGCGATGTAATTTTCCGTATCCATCAACACACGGCCGAATTTGGGCACGAATATGGCCATCAACTCGGCTTCGCTGAGCTTGCCCGCCTGCCAGGTGGCGATTGGCTCGCTCAGCGCGGCGACATAGATCGAGCGGAACCATTGGTAAAGGTCGATCAGGTCGAGGAATTGGTCGAAGCCCCGACCGTAGCCGAAATGGGACGAGCACGGATGGCCGGTGACCAGGCCGTAGGTATGGAAGCCGTCCTGTTGGAGAAGCTCGGGAAACGAAATCGGGCGGTGGCGAATGCCTTCGTCATAGCCGCCGAAATCGAACGGCAGGGAAGAGGTGAACATGGGGGGAAAGGCGAAGCTCGTGACGCAGCCATTGGAAAAATAATTGGCACAGTTGATGCCTTCGGCCGCAAGTTCGTCGAGGTTCGGCGTCACCGCCGGACGATAGCCCGAAATGCCCATGCGGTCATAGCGCAGGGTGTCGATGATGAGCAGAATTATATTGGCCATGATGCGTGCGCCAGCCTGGCGAAATTGAGGCTCAAAGCGTTACCAAAACGAATGGATAAATCAGGATGAACAAAGAATCCGATCCCTTCGATACCGACATGTGGCAGGTGTACCACAACTTTTATTTCCATTGCGACAAACATCGCTTCCAGAAGATGTTCGCCCGCCATGACCTGTTTCGCATGGTCATGGATGTGCCCGGCGATATCGTTGACGCGGGTGTCTATAAGGGAACCAGCACTATTCTCTGGGCCCATTTACTGGAAACCTATCAGCCCAATTCGCGCACCAGGATTATTGCTTTCGATACGTTTGAAGAAGAATTCACGCACGCCCGCGCGGATGAGCGCGGCGCCGTCGAAATACATCAGACCAGCTATGACGCCAGCGCCTATGACAATCTCGTGGCGGCGCTGGATCGCCTCGGCCTCGGCCATCGGGTCGAGCTGATCAAGGGCGACATCGTCAGCGAATTTCCGCGCTATCTTGCCGAAAACCCGGGCTTCCGCATCAGTCTTCTGCATTGCGATTTGGATGTCTATCTGCCGACCGCGAAACTTCTCGCCGGCGCCTGGCCGCGCATCGTCAATGGCGGCATTGCCGTATTCGACGAATATGCGGTGGGCCGGTGGGGAGAATCGGATGCGGTGGATGAGGTCTTTGCGACGCTCGAACAGCCGCCCCGGCTTAGATTGCTCCCGGCCAGCCCGACGCCGACGGCATACTGCGTAAAGGGTGAGCGCGCCGATGCCGGCTGAGCCCCGCCTCGCCATATTCCGCGCCGATGCCACCGCCGCGATCGGGGCGGGCCACGCGGCGCGCTGTCTTTCGCTCGCCCGCGCGCTTGCGGCGGCGGGATGGCGCTGCGTGCTGGTCAGCGGGCGCGGCGCGAGTGATGCGCTGCCGTCGCCCTGGCCGGCCGCCATCGCGGCCGTGCAACTGAACGGCGACGCGCTGGCGGAAGCGGGCGAGCTGGCCGCGCGCTGGCCCGAGGGCGCCGACCTGTTGGTGACGGATCATTATGGCAGGGACGCGGTATTCGAGCGCTCGTGCCGCCCCTGGGCGCGGCGAATCCTGGCCTTCGACGATCTCGCCGACCGCCGCCATGATTGCGATATGCTGCTCGACCCGGCGGCATGCCGTGGAGATGACGATTATGCCGCTCTCGTCCCTAAAGGCTGCATGCAGTTGCTCGGTCCGGCCTATCTTCCGTTGCGTTCGTCGTTCGCGGCGCTGCGCCGGACCGCCCTGGTACGGCGCCAAAAAAATGACAGGCCGCGTCGGCTGCTGCTCTCCTTTGGCGCCACCGATCCTACCAATATCACCTCGGCGGTGCTCGACATCCTGGCGCGCGCCGATTGGCGACTCGCGGTCGATATATTGCTCGGCGGCGCCGCGCCTCATCTCGAGGCGGTGCGCGCCAAGGCGGCGATGGCGCCCTTTCCGGCGTCGCTTCATGTCGCGATTGAAGATGTCGCCGGGCTGCTGTGCAAAGCCGATGTGGCGCTCGGCGCCGGCGGCGGCGGGGCCTGGGAGCGCTGTTGCCTCGGCCTGCCGTCGATCGTGATATGCAGCGCCGAAAACCAGCATGCGGTGGCCGAAAGCCTGCGCGGCGCGGGCGCGGCAATTGTCCTGGACGGGGCCGGGGTCCTGGACGGGGCCGGAAATTTCAGCGATGGCCGGCTGATCGATGCATTGCATAATTTGCTGGAGGACGGCATGGCGCGGCGCGAGATGGCGCGGGCGGCGGCTTGTCTGTGCGATGGACTCGGCGCCGGGCGCCTCATCGCGGCCCTCGATCCGCCGGCCGCCCATGATGGCGTCGCCATTCGTCTGCGCCCCGCCGCCGCCGGCGATGCCGATCGCCTGCTGGCCTGGCAGCGCGATGCACGCACACGGCGCCATTTCCGCGTGCCCGAGGCACCCTCGGCGGACGAACACCGGGCCTGGTTCGACGGCCGGCTTGGCGATCCTGATTGTCTGTTCAATATCATAATGCATGGCCACGAGCCGGCCGGTGTATTGCGCCTCGAAAGCGGCATGGAAGGTGGCGCTTACGAAGTTTCCATATATGTGGCGCCGGAGCGCTGGCGGTTGGGCATTGGCGGCGCGGCGCTGGCGCTGGCGCGCCGCCTTCTGCCCGAGGCCGAACTGCGCGCCGAAGTGCTGGCCGGGAACCAGGCGTCGCACGCTTTGTTTGCCGCGGCCGGCTATCGTCCCGAGGGAAAGTGGTATCTCAGCCGGGGCGGCGATGAAGCGGCTTTCCCCGGCATTTTGAAGAAGGCGGTACGATGAGCGATCGGGCTACGAACAGTGATTTCCTGAGCGCCCGCGCGGCCGGCAACAAGCGTTTCGCGGGCGCCGATTTCGACGGCTGGGTCGGTGCCATACTGGACCAATTATCGTTTGCCAGCGTGCTCGACATCTGTTGCGGCACCGGAAATCAATTGGCGCTCTACGGCGCCCGGCCGGATGTCACGGATCTGGTCGGGGTCGATATATCCGCCGCATCGCTGGCCAAGGCGCAAGCGCGTCTCGATGCGCTCGATGTCTCTTGCGACCTCGTCGAGACAGCCATGGAAACGGCCTTCGCGCACGCCGCCATCGTCGAGCGCAAGTTCGATTTGGTCTCGTGTTTTTACGGCCTCTACTACGCCGAAGATGCGGCGCGGATTATGGCGCAAATGATGGCACGCTGCGCCGAGGGTGGCGCGCTGCTGATCGTCGGCCCGCATGGCAGCAACAATTCCGCCCTGTTCGAGCTTCTGCGGCGCCATTTTGAAGTTCCGCCGGCGGTGCTTTCCAGCGCCGCCGATTTCATGACCGAAACCGTTCTGCCCGTCATGGCGCGTGAGCTGCGCCTGGAAACGCAAACATTCGTCAACCCGGTGCGCTATCCGAGCCCCGCCGCGCTGCTCGACTATTGGCGCAATTCGACATTCTTCAGCGCCCCGCACGAGGCCGCGGTGGCGCGCGATCTCGCGGCTCATTTCGAGCGTCACGGCGAGTTCGTTTTGGAGAAGCATGTCATGGCGGCGATCGGCCGCAAGGTGGCGGCATGAGCGAAATTCTCGTTGTGGCGGCGCATCCGGATGATGAGATTCTCGGTTGCGGCGCGACGCTGGCACGCCACGCCGACGCCGGGGATCGGGTGCATATATTGATCCTCGCCACCGGCCTGGCGGCGCGCGGCGCTATCGCGGCCGGCGCGCTGGAAGCGTTGGAGGGTGCGGCCGGGCAGGCGGCGCGCGCGGTCGGCGCCGAGGCGCCGCGCTTCGCCGGTTTCCCCGACAATCGCCTCGACGGCATGGAAATGCTGGATATCGTCAAACCCATCGAAGCCGTGGTCGAAGGCGTGGCGCCGGAAATCGTCTATACCCATCATGGCGGCGACCTCAACATAGATCACCGCATTGCCTGCGAGGCGGTGGCGACCGCCTGCCGCCCGCTGCCCGGTGCCGCGGTGCGCGCCATCTATGCCTTTGAGACGGTGTCCAGCACCGAATGGGCGGTGAGCGGCGCGCATGCCGCATTTCGCCCCAATCTGTTCGTCGATGTGACGGCTTATATGGAGGCCAAAATGTGCGCGCTTGCTGCCTATGCGAGCGAGATGCGGCCGTCTCCGCATGCCCGTTCCGAGGAAGCCGTCCGCGCTCTTGCCGCGCTGCGCGGCGCCAGCGTCGGCTGTGTCGCGGCCGAGGCGTTTTCGGTCATTCGGGAGCTGCGCTGATATGAACGGCAGCCGCATCAGCATCGCCGGGCGCGCCATCGGCGCCGGCGCGCCGCCCTATATCGTCGCCGAACTGTCCGCCAATCACCGCGGCGATATCGAGCAGGCCTTTCGGCTCATGACCGCGGCCAAGCAGGCCGGCGCCGATGCCATCAAGATTCAGACCTATACCGCCGATACCATCACCATCGATCATGACGGCCCGGGCTTCACCATCGAGGGCGGGTTGTGGCATGGCCGAACGCTTTATGAATTGTACCAGGAAGCCTTCACGCCCTGGCACTGGCACGCCGACCTGTTCGCCAAGGCGCGCGAGCTGGGAATCACGATCTTCTCGAGCCCGTTCGATCCGACGGCCGTGGATTTTCTTGAGAAGCTCGATGCGCCGGCATACAAGGTCGCTTCGTTCGAGATCGTCGATTTGCCGCTTATCGAGCGCATGGCGGCGACCGGCAAGCCGCTGATTATGTCGACCGGCATGGCCACCGGCGAAGAGATCGGCGAGGCGGTCGCGGCGGCGCGTGGCGCCGGTTGCCGGGAGATCGCCCTGCTGCACTGCACCAGCGGTTATCCGACCCCGCCCGAGGATTCCAATCTGGCGGCGCTCGGCGCGCTCGGCCGTTACGATGTGGTGAGCGGCCTTTCCGATCACACGCTGGGCATCGCGGTACCGATCGGCGCGGTGGCGCTCGGCGCCGCCATCATCGAAAAACATGTGACCATGCGGCGCGCCGATGGCGGCCTTGATTCGGCCTTTTCGCTCGAGCCGGAGGAGCTCGCCGAAATGGTCAAGGCCTGCGCTATCGTATGGCGGGCGATAGGCCAGCGCAATCATGCGCCGGCGCCGAGCGAGGCCGGCAATGTCGTGCTGCGGCGTTCGCTCTATGTGGTCGCCGATATCAAGGCCGGCGAATCGCTGACTGTGGAAAATATCCGCTCCATTCGCCCCGGCCACGGATTGCCGCCCAAACATCTCGCCGCCGTGCTCGGGCGCCGCGCGGCCAGGGACCTGGCGCGCGGAACACCTCTCGATTGGCCCGATTTGGCCGACTAATGGCTGTGCCATGGCGCATTCTCTGCCTGCGGCGATGACGCCGCCGGCGACGCCGTTCGACTATCCGGCGGCGCTTGATACCCCGGACTGGCGTGAATCGGTGGCTTGGCCGCTGCCTTACGCGGAAGCGTTTCGCGTCACCCGCGCCGCCACCGGCGCGGCGCTCGGCCTTATCGACCAACTGGACGGTGAAATTCTGCGGCCGGCGGCATTGCTTGGCCTCGGCTCCGTTCTGGCGCTGTCGCGCAGCCTGGTGGAGAACGCCTTCGTCGTTCAGGCGGCGGACGCGGGCGGGGTGCGGTTGTTGGGTGGCCCGCCCGAACTGGCCGCGTTGAGCGGCGGCGGGAATATTGAACGGTCATCCGGTTTAAGCGATCCGGCCCTGTTCAAACCGATGAGCGCGCCGTCCGGCGAAGCGCTGCGCCGGCTTGCACGGACAGCGAGTTGGACGCCGCTCTGGCGTTTGCCGGTTGCCATGCTGGCACCGGAGATTACCGCCGTCAGCCACAATGACATGCTGCGCGATGCGGCGCGGCGCGGCGGCGCGGCGGTAAGATTCTTCCATGCCGAGGCCCTGCTTCGGGCCGCGCGGGCGCATACCGCATCGGTGCCGGAAGTGGCGCCGGCCGCGCTCGAAGAAATTGCCGCGCGCCTGTCCGCGCGCCTCGCCGGCATCGAAGGATTGGCGCCCGAATATCGCCAGCGTCTCGACCGGTTGATCAACCCCTTGATAGCGCCGGCGCTGTCGAAGGCGGTTTCCGATTTGCAAGGCATGCGCCGGCTCAAGACATTGCCGCGCAAACTGTGGTCGGGCTCGGGCGGCTACTATCCGGCGCGCGCCGCAGGTATCGAGGTGCGCCGCCGGGGCGGCCATGTGACGCGATTTGCGCATGGCTGGTTTGCCGGCATGGCCGGGGTCACGGACAGCATCGCCTTTTCCGAGCTTGCCGTGAGCGACCGCTATGTGGTGGAAACGCCGACCGGCGCGCAATGTTTGAAAAGCGCCAGCGAAAATGGCGCCATGGCGAATTGCGCCGGCGCCGAAATCGCCGGCCATGTCGGTGCGTCCGCTCTCGCCGGCCTCACGCTCGAGCGCCCGGCGCGCGCCGGCGCCCGGCCTCAACTGATCTACGCGCCGACTATTCTGCGTGGCCAACGGCAGTTCCTGCCGCCCACCCTGCCCGATGTCATCTATCTCGATTGGCAGTTTCGCCTCGTCGAGGCGGTGCAAAAAATGCCGCTTGATCTCATCTGCAAGCCGCATCCCGAGGGCCTGTTGCGCGGCCAACGCCATCCCCTGGCCGACATCGCGCCGACCAGTGCGGAGCCCTTTGAATCTCATATCGCCTGGGCGGATCGCTTCCTGTTCGATTACGGCCAGTCGACGACCTTCGCCGAAGCGCTTTGCACCGACCGCCCGATCACCTTCATCGATATGGGAAATCCGATGTTCAACGCCCGCGTCAAGGATATGGTGGCGCGGCGCTGCCACGTCATTGCCGCCCGTTTCGATGCCCGCAACCGGCCCCTGGTGGACGGGGATGAACTGGAGAACGCGCTGTGCGGCGAACCCGAACGGGTCGATCCCGGCGAATGCCGCGCTCTCCTCATGGGAACGCCGGGATGAGCGGTATTTGTTTGGCCGCCGGTGCCGCGGAGCCGGGCGCCACGGCCGCCGCCATGCTTGCCGGCATCGCCCGCCATGGTCAGGTGACGGAAGTGCTGGCGCCGGCGCCGGGTGTCGCACTCGCCAGCGCCCGTCATGCCCGCTTGCCGGGCGACAAGCCGCTGAAGGATGGCGCCGAGGGGGTGACGGTCGCCGTTGACGGAGAGATATTCGATGACGGCGGGCCGCTCGAAGATGCCGCGGCGGCAATCGCCGAACTCTATCATGCCGACAGGATGGACCGCCTGGCCTGGCTGAACGGCAGCTTTGCGGCAATCCTGGTCGATCCGGCGATGAAGCGGATCGTTCTTGCCACGGACCGAATGGGCAGCCGCACCTTGTTCGTTTGGCGGCACGGGCGGCACCTGGCCGTGGCCTCGCGGCTCGATGCCTTGCTCGCCGATGAGCGGGTGCCGAAGCGCCTCAGCGTGCAGGGCCTGACCGAGCTGCTGTCGTATCAGCGGACGGTCTCGGACCATACGCAATATGCCGATATTCGCGCCATGCCGGCGGCGCGAATCTGGTGCGTCGAAGGTGAAAGCTGGAAAGAGCGCGAAACCCGGCGGCCGGTTTGGCGGGCGCCCGAATTCGACCAGGCGGAAGGTGCGCTTCGTCTGGCCGAGGGGATTTCGCGCGCCGTCAGGCGGCGCACCGCCGATAGCGCGCGCCATGGTTTGCTGCTGTCCGGCGGGTTGGATGCGCGCTGGGTACTGGCGGCTGCGCGCGCCGCCGGGCATGAGGTCTCGTGCCTGACCCTTGCCAGCCACGACAATCTGGAGGTCGGCATCGCACGGCGCTGTGCGCAAATGGCGAACATGCCGTTTCGTTACATCGAGAATCGGCCGCACGGTTTGTCGGCACATTTCGACGCCGCCGCCCGTGCCAGCGATGGCCTGTTTACGGCGCCGTTCAATCTCTTCGGCGCGCTGCCCGATATTGCCCGCAGCCATGATGTGCTGCTCTCCGGCCACGGTCTGGATTATACCTTGCGGGGCTATTATCTGCCCTGTGCGATGGTGCGCCTCGCCGGCTCCCTCACGCGCTTGCCGAAGCTTCGCGCCATCCCCGATGGCAAGCCGAAAACGGTTTCCGACAGTTTGCGTGTCGGCCTGAACGCGCACGCCTTGCAGGCCGTTCTGTCGCCCCGGGCACGGGCCGGGTGGGACGAACGGCGCGTCGGCGCCATGGCGTTGGCGCTTTCCTCGGCCGATATCGAAGACCCCTACAATGCCTGGGATGCCTTTGTCTTGCATTGCCTCGGCCGCCACACCGCCTATAACGATTTCGTCGCCATGAATACGGTGATCGCCCACCGCGCGATCGCCTTCGATCCGGATATATTGGATCTCTATTACGCCATGAAACCCGCCTGGCGCGCCTCCGGGCGCATGGCGCACGCCGCCATGAAGAGCCTTGCACCCGATCTGATGGCGCTGCCCGATGCCAATAGCGGCCTCTCCGCCAACAATGGATTCGCCAAGCAGGCCGTGCTTATGTTTATGCGCGGCGCGGCGCGCCGGGTCGGTTTGTCCGCCCGCCCGGCGCCGCCGGCGGACGCCACCTGGACCCATGGCAGCTGGAGCAATTTGCACGAATTGCTGCGCCGCGACGCATTCTTTGTCGAACGCCTGAGGGGTCTGGCGGAAAATACCGCTCTTCTGGACAGCGGCCTGTTCGACCCCCAGGGCCTGGCAAGGATCGTCGAGGAGCATCTCGCCGGGCACACCAGCCACCGCAAACTCCTGCTCGAATTGTTGACGATCTCCAGTTGGCTGGCGCGCCATTCCTACTCGGAGGTCGTCGATGACGGTTGAATTCACCCTTGCCGGATATCGTGAGCTGATCGCGGCCATTCTGGCGCGCGGCTATGAGATAACGGATTTTTCGCAAACCAGAGCGGCGCGGCGCCATCTGATACTGCGTCATGATATCGACCAGTGCCTTGCCTCGGCCGCGCGGCTGGCGGCAGTGGAAGCGGAGCAGGGCTGGCGCGCCAGCTATTTCGTTCTTATGCGCAGCGAAATGTACAATCCGTTCAGCCCGGCGGGCCTCGGCGCATTGCGGGAAATCGCCGGCGCCGGCCATGAAATCGGGCTTCACCTGGATGCCTCGATTTACGGCGCCGACGCCGCGGCACTGGAGGCGGCGGTCGAACGCGAGTGCGCAATGCTGGAATCGATCACCGGACAGCGCGTATCGATGATCAGCTTTCACCGGCCTTCGCCGAATCTGCGGCCCTACGACCGCATCCTGGCCGGCCGCGGAAATACTTATGAATCGCGGTTTTTCGACGAGATCGGCTATTGCTCGGACTCACGCGGTGCGTGGCGCCACGGCCGCCCCCGGGATCACGCGGCGATCGCCGAGGGCAGGGCGCTGCAGCTCTTGACCCATGCCATATGGTGGGTCGGCGAGGGTGACCGGCCGGAGGACAGGCTGAGCGCATTTCTGGACCGGCGCTTTTCACTATTGGAAACGGAGTTGGCGGCACATTGTGCCGTTCACACGCCGCGCAAATTGAAAGAGAGGATATGAATCACGCCAGCCACGGCATCGGGCTGATCGGTGCCGGCTATTGGGGCAAGAACCTGTTGCGAAATTTCGATGCCCTGAATTCCCTCGCCGGGTTGTTCGATATTTCGCCCGACAGCCGGGCGAAATACGCCGCGCTTTATCCCCATGCCGAGGTTTACGGGGACATCGAGGCGATGCTCGGCGATGGCGCCATCCGGGCGCTGGCGATTGCCACGCCGGCCGCCACCCATGGCGATCTGGTGGCGCGCGCGCTCCATGCCGGCAAGCATGTTTTTGTCGAAAAACCGCTTTGCCTCGATGTCGTGGAGGGCGAAAAACTAAAGGCGCTGGCCGAAAAAAAAGGCCTGGTTCTCATGGTCGGGCATCTCCTGCTCTACCATCCGGCGTTCCGGGTTCTGCTCGAAACCGCGCGGAATGGGCATATGGGCAAACTGCGCTACATCTATTCCAACCGTTTGAGCCTGGGCAAAATAAGGCGCGAGGAAAATGCACTCTGGTCTTTTGCCCCGCATGACATTTCCATGATCCTGCAATTGGCCGGCGGAATACCGCGCCGCGTGATCGCCAGCGGCGCCAATTATCTGACCGATGGCGTCGCCGACACGACGTTGTCGCACCTCGTCATGGATGACAATCTGCAGGCCCATATCTATGTTTCCTGGCTCCATCCCTTTAAGGAGCAGAAACTCGTCGTGGTCGGCGAACAGGCGATGATCGTGTTCGACGACACCAGGGATGCGGCGCAAAAACTGCTCCTCTACCGCCACAAGGTGGGCTGGGAGGGCGAGCTTCCGATCGTCTCCAAGGCGGCGCCCGAGCCGCTTGAATTCGATGCCAGCGAGCCGCTGCGCAACGAATGCCAGGCCTTTCTCGATGCCATCGGGGGAATTTCCGAGCCGCCTTCCGGTGCCGCCGAAGGCATCCGCGTTCTCAAGGTGTTGCAGGCGTGCCAGCAATCGATCCTGCGCGGCACCGCCATCGACCTGGAAAGCTGACCATGCAAAAGGCGTTTATCCACCCCTCCGCCATCGTCGACGATGGCGCCGAGCTCGGCGCCGGATGCAAGGTCTGGCATTTCTCCCATGTGCTGTCGGGCAGCCGCATCGGTGACAACTGCATTCTCGGCCAGAACGTGATGGTCGGGCCCGATGCCGTTATCGGCTCGGGCTGCAAGGTGCAGAACAATGTCTCGATTTATAAGGGCGTTACCCTCGAGAACGACGTGTTTTGCGGACCCTCCTGCGTTTTTACCAACGTGCTGACGCCGCGCGCCTTCGTCGAGAGAAAGGACGAATTCCTCCCGATTCTGGTGCGGAAGGGCGCCACCATCGGCGCCGGCGCCGTGATCATTTGCGGCGTGACCATCGGCGAATACGCCATGATCGGCGCCGGCGCGGTGGTCACCAGGGATGTGCGCCCGCATGCGCTCATGCTCGGCAATCCGGCGCGCCGGACGGGCTGGGTGTCGCGCAGCGGCGAAGTGCTCGGCGGCGATTTGCGCTGCCCGCGCAGCGGCGACCAATACCAAGAATCAAATGGCCAACTCTTTCTAAAAGGACAGTCCTTGTGAGCATTCCGTTTATCGACCTGAAGGCGCAATATTCACGTCTCAAGCCGGAAATAGACGCCGGCATAGAGCGCGTGCTGGCGCATGGCCGATTCATTCTCGGGCCGGAAGTGGGCGAGTTCGAGGCGGCGCTGGCGGCCAATGTCGGCGCGGCGCATGTGGTGAGCTGCGCCAACGGCACCGACGCGCTTACCCTGGCGTTGATGGGCGAAAATATCGGCCCGGGCGACGCCGTGTTCGTCCCCTCTTTCACCTTTACCGCCACCGCCGAGACGGTGCTGATGGTCGGCGCCACGCCGGTGTTCGTCGATGTCGATGGCGAGGATTTTCTCATCGATTGCGGCGATCTCGAGAGCAAGATCGCGGCGCTGAAGGCGGCCGGTGGTTTGACGCCGCGCGCGGTCATACCGGTCGATCTGTTCGGCCTGCCGGCGGATTACGATGGGCTGGCGAAAATTGCCGCGGCGCATGATCTCTTCCTGCTCGCCGACGCGGCGCAGAGCATGGGCGGGCGCTATCGCGGCCGCGCCGTCGGCAGCCTGGCGCCGGCCACGGTGAGCAGCTTCTTTCCGGCCAAGCCGCTCGGCTGCTATGGCGACGGCGGCGCGCTTCTGACCGACGATGCGGGGCGCGCCGAGATATGGCGCTCGCTGCGCGGGCATGGCAAGGGCAAAGCCAAGTATGATGTCGTCCGCGTCGGCATGAATTCGCGGCTCGATACGCTCCAGGCGGCGGTACTGCTGGCCAAACTGCCGGGCTTCGCCGCCGAAATCGAAGCCCGCGAGCGGCTGGCGGAATATTACGATCGCCATTTGCCTGGCGCGGCGGTGCGGCCGGGGCGCATGGCGGGCAGCACCAGCGCCTGGGCGCAATACACCATCCAGGTAGAGGATCGGGACGGCCTGGCGGCGGCGCTGCGCGAAGATGGCATTCCGACCGCGATTCACTATCCGCTGCCGATGCATCTGCAAACCGCCTATCGCGGCTTTGGCGACGGTCCGGGATCCCTCCCCGTAAGCGAAAAGCTGGCCGCCCATGTTCTCAGCCTGCCCATGCACCCCGATATGGACGAAGCCACAAGCCGGCGCATCTGCGCGGCGATTGAGCGCCATCTCTAAATCCGTGACCGATTACGCGACGCCGCGCGCGCGGCGCTCCGCCGGGGCGGCCGTGTGGCGCGGAGATTTTCATTTCTTCGGCGGCTTCGGCGCCGGCGGCGGTGTGGCGCCCGATGATGTCAGCGCCGAGCTCTGGCGCTACGATGGAAGTTGGCAATTGCTGGCCGACGGCGGGCCCGGCGCCGCGCGCTATGCCAGCCTGTGCGTTCTCGATGATGCGCTTTATCTATTCGGCGGCTGCGGCGTTTCCGATGGCGCCGTCATTTTTTACGACCATTTGTGGCGTTATGACGGTGTGTGGCGGGAAATCGACAGCGGCGCGACGCGCCCGCCCCGGCGCTATGCCGGCGCACTGGTTTCGGATGGCGCGAAATTATTTCTCTTTGGTGGCATGGCCGAGGCTGAATATTACGGCGACATGTGGTGCTTCGAGCCCGAGGAATGCGGTTGGCGGCCGGTATCGCAAGCATCGACCGGTCCCGGCCGGCGCTATGGCTTCGGCTGGGCGGCGGACGCGGACGGCCTTTACCTGTTCGGCGGCTATGACGGCAGCCGGGATCATGCCGACCTTTGGCGCTTTGAATTCGCCACCCTGGGCTGGCGGCAATTGGCGGCGGACGGCCCGCCGCCCCGCTATTGCCCGGCTTTCGGTTTGCCGGGTGGCGAGCCGCTGCTGTTCGGCGGGCGCTCGAAGAGCAACGCAAAATTGAATTTCAGCGATTGCTGGATATTCGACGGCGCCTGGCGCGCGCTGGACGGCCCGCGACCGGGATATCATGCCAAGGCGGCCAGCGCCTCGGCGGACGATCAATTGTGGCTGTTCGGCGGCGAAGGCCCGGATGGCCATGTCAGCGATCTCTGGCGCCACGACCCAAACGGCTGGACCTGCCTGCATGGCTGCCGCGACGACGATCCGGTGCTGTGGTGACACCATGACGGAAGCGCCCGGAGTTCTCTATCTCGACCTCGAAGGCGGCTGGGGCGGCTCTTCGCGCTCGATGTTCTATTTGATCGAGAATCTCGAGCGCCGGCGCTACCGCCCTTTCGCCGTCACGCGCGGCGACGGCCCGATCGGCGAACGTTATGACGGCATTGGCGTCTCCCATGACAGGCTCGCCGGGATACCCTCTTTTCGCCCGGCGGAGCGCAAGAACGCCTTGGCCTATCTGATCTATCTCTACGGCCGGCGCGGGCTCGATCGGGTGACGGCCCGCCTCGAGGAAATCAGGCGGCGCGAAAACATCCGCCTCCTCCATGTCAATCATGAAAGCCTCGCTTTGGTCGGGCGGGAAATTGCGCGCCGCCTCGGCCTGCCCTGGATCTGCCATATCCGGACGCAGCTAATTCCCGGCCATTTCGCGCGCAAGGTCTATGGCATGGTGGCGCGTGACGCGGCGCATGTCATCTTCATCACCGAGCGCAACCGCGATCATTTCCGCGATCTGGCGGGCGCGGAATATGTCGGCGAAAGAACCTCGACCGTGCACAATATTTCGCCACCCGTGCCCGATGACCTGGCGCCACTGCCCGAACTGAGCGAGCCCGCCGACGCCACCCGCATCCTTTCGCTGACAAATTTTTCACCCAATCGCGGCGTCGACCGGATATTGGACGTGGCCGAAATCCTGCACGCGCGCGGGCGCCGCGATATCGTCTTTTTTCTGTGCGGGCGCCTGGCCAATACCCGCCGGCTGCCGTTCGCGCGCAACCGCTATCTGGAAAACATGATGGCCCGGGTCGGCGCCGGCGGTCTCACGCAAATGGTGCGCTTTCCGGGTCACGTCACGCCGCCGGACCGGGCGTTGATCTCGACCCATTGCCTGATAAAGCTGACGCGCGAATCGAATCCGTGGGGGCGCGATATCATCGAGGCGATGTCGGCCGGTCGCGCCGTGGTGACGCTCGGCGATTTCCAAACCTTTATCGAGGATGGCGCCAACGGCTTTATCGATTGCGAATTCGATGCCGAACGCATCGCCGATCATCTGGTGCGGCTCAGGGACGAGCCGGGCCTGGCCGACAGGTTTTCGCGGGCCAGTCGGCAAAAAGCGGCGGATCTGTTCGACGGCGCGGCGCGCGCCGCCGAGGTCTGCGCCATCTATGACCGCGTGGTCGGCGCATGAATCTATCCTATTGGATCCGGCGCCACGCCCTCGCGCGGCCCTATCATCTGTCGTTCGCGACGCTGCACGCATTCGACACGGCATTTGTCAAAATCGAAGGCGAGGGGCGATGCGGCTTCGGCGAAGCGACGCCGCTGCCCGGCTATTCCGACGAGACGATCGAAACCGTAAAGACGGCGTTGGACGGCGCTCTCGTATCGCTCAGCCGTGCCATCCCCTTCCAGGCGATTGTCGATGAACTGTCGCCGGACTCGCCGATGGTGGCGAGCGCCCTGGCCTGCGCCCGGGAGACCTGGGAAGAGGGCGAGGAGAAGGCGTTTGCGGAACCGGTTACGGGCGCCATTCCCGTCGCCGCGCTCTGTGCCGGCGAGACGGCGGACGCGGCGGCGCAATCGGCGCGGCGCCTGACGGCGGGCGGATTTGAGACGCTGAAGCTGAAAATCGGCGCCGACAGCGTCGAAAATGATATCGAGCGCGTTCGCGCTGTCGCGGCGGCGGTTCCCGGCGGCGTGACGCTTCGCCTCGATGCCAATCAGGCGCTCACATTCGAGGCGGCGATGAAGTTGAGCAACGCCGTGGCGGCGTGCCCGGTGGCGTTTATCGAGCAACCCTTCGCGCCCGAAAATTGGCAGCTTCATGCGCGCTTTGCCGAGTGTAACCCGCTGCCGGTGATGCTCGATGAATCGATCTGGACGCGGCGCGATGTCGAGCGCGCCGCCGCGTCGGCGAGCCTGGTCAAGCTCAAGCTGTGCAAGCATGCCGGCATGGCGGAAACCGCGTCGCTGGCGCGTCTTGCCGCTGATCTGGGGCTCGGCGTGGTGTTCGGAAACGGCGTTCAGACGGGGCTTGGAAATCATCTCGAGGCGCGCCTTTATCGGCGCATGGCATTGAGCGAGGCGGCGGAAATTACCGGCTTTCATAAATTCGCCGAGCCGCCCGCCGGGTGCCGTATGAAATTATCCGGCGGGGCTCTGCACGATCGCGGAATCGGCGATGTGGAAAACGCGTTTGCCGGCATAAAGACCACTAAACCCCCATTTCCCAGATGAAACCGATATTTCATGCGGCGGCAACATGCTTCTGCTATAA